>CALJUK010000786.1 GCA_937975745.1 uncultured Planctomycetaceae bacterium
ACGCGTGGAAAAACGTCCCCCGCCGTGGTTCCGAAGGCACTCTGTCCACCGGCACCGCCCAGGGCACCGGCCAGACCGCCACCCCGGCCGCGCTGTAGCAGCACGACGAGGATCATGAAGACACCAATCAACGCCAACATGGCCGTCAAAAAGTACGACAACATTTGGTTCTCTCTCCTTGGTCGCCGACCGACAGGTCTCTCTTGTCGGCCATGTTCGGGCCATCGGGATGTGCATCCCATCCGGAACTGGAACTAACTGGCGGATGAATGTTTGACAACCGGCTCCGCCGACCAGGGCACCGTCAACGTCCGGACACTGCAACAGTTCGGCGGCGTTACTGGGTTTCACACTGCCGCCATACAGAATTGGCGTGGCTTGGGCCACGTCGGGATTGTAATGGGTTGCGAGCCAATTGCGAAGGAATGCGTGAACTTCCTGTGCTTGCTCGGGGCTTGCGGTCACGCCGGTCCCGATCGCCCAGACGGGCTCGTACGCGATGACAAACTGCGAGAAGGCGGCCGCGTCGATCCCGGTCAGGCCCCGCCGCATTTGCGAATCGAGGACCGACTCGGTCTGATCGCTCTCCCGCTCGCTGAGAAGTTCTCCGACGCACAGGATGACCTGCAGGCCCTTCCGCAATGCGGCCTGTGCCTTCAAATTGATCTGCTCGTCTGTCTCTCCCAGGATGTGTCGCCGTTCGCTATGTCCGATGATGACCGAGCTGCAGCCGACGTCGAGCAGCATGTCGACGGAGATTTCACCCGTGAAGGCGCCCGATTCCTCAAAGTAGCAGTTCTGGGCACCAACACGCACACCGCTGCCGGTGACGGCCGCATGCACCGTCGACAAATAGGCGAACGGGGGACAGACCAGCACGTCGACCCGTCCCTCTTCGGCGGGCACGGACTCGGCAATCACCGCTGCCAGAGTCTCGGCCGAGGCCGTCAGTGTGTTCATCTTCCAGTTGCCGGCCACCATCAAACGTCGCATGAGATACAAACTCCTTTCGACCAGGCCTCGTTCACTGCCAGCGGGCAGTTGGCGGAAGTGTCCCAGTCGTCTTCAATTCGATTGCAATCGAGTCCCCGCTGTCCCTTCGACCGGCCTAAGAGGCCTTGTGGGGAACGGGAATTGTCCGCCCCAACAGCTCGGCCATACGGGAGATTTGTTCCATAAGTTGGGCGTATTGCTCGGGCAGCAGTGCCTGCGGGCCGTCGCTCATGGCCTGTTCGGGGCAATTGTGGACTTCGATATGGACGCCATCAGCACCGGCGGCCACAGATGCCAACGACATGGCGGGGATCAATTCAGGCCGGCCGGTTGCATGGCTGGGATCAACGACCACGGGCAGGTGGCAGGTCTGTTTGACGTTGGGAACCATCGCCAGATCGAGCAGGTTCCGTGTCGAGTTGTCGAAGCTGCGAATTCCCCGCTCGCACAGGATGACCCGCTTGTTCCCGCCGGCCAGAATGTATTCGGCCGACATCAGCAAGTCGACGACTGTGGCACTCATGCCCCGCTTGAGCATTACGGGACGATTGGTCATGCCGACCTCGCTGAGCAGATTGAAGTTCTGCATGTTGCGGGCACCGATCTGGAAGATATCGGTGTATTGATCGACCAGTTCCACCTGTCGCGGATCCATGACTTCCGTAATGACCGGCATGCCGAGTTCGTCGCCGACTTTCCGCAGGATCCTCAGTCCGTCTTCTCCCATTCCCTGGAAACTGTAGGGGCTGGTGCGCGGCTTGAAGGCACCACCGCGGAGAATATTGGCACCGGCGGCTTTGACAGCGCGGGCGATCTCAAACAGACGGTCTTCGTTTTCGATGGCACACGGGCCGGCAATCATCGCCAGAGACCCGCCTCCGACTGTCACACCATAGCCGAGTTCGAACTGCGAATCCTCGTTCTGGAACTCACGGCTGGCCATCTTGTATGGCTTAAGAATCGACAAGACCTCTTCGACACCCGGGCGGGCTCGCAACGGCGCGTTGCAGAGCTGATCTTCCTCGCCGATGACACCAATGACGGTCCGCTTTACACCACGGCTGACTTCCGAGCGGAAGCCCATTTCTTCGATTTTTTCGACGATATGATCAATTTGCTCGGGCGTCGAGTTGGGCTTTACGACAATTATCACGCGAAACCTCATGAAACGTGCCTGCCATCACTGCCGGGACAAAACCGGTCAAGCGGGGGCGGGCTCTGTGAAATACAACTCTGTCTTTCGCACAATGGTCAGGGACCGCCGCGCCGTACAGGCGAGGCCGGTGTTATGTCAGGGGCTGGCGATTCGGCTCGAATTGGCAGTCCCGTGGCACTTTGGCTGCTCGCTTTGGCTGTCCAAAACCGCATTCAAGCAGTTGACGTCACGCTTATTCTCCGCACATCACTCACCCTTTGGGACGGGTAACCCGAAAGAACGGGTTCGCCGTCTGGCGGGGGGATCGAATGCGGAATTCCTTCGCATCGACCGGTTGATCGCCCTGGTCCTTCCAACCCGCGACGGTTGGATGACTTCGGTCAAGCGGGGCCGCTGACCGGCCAAGTTTAACTGCTGGGCGGCAGCCGTTTTTGCGGACGCCCCGTCAACAACTCAGCTTGCCCGGATACTCCGCGGGTACGAACCCAAGACCTCCATTCGTACCGCTTTCTTTTCTAACTCGCCCAGGGCTCGTTTAATCTTGGGGTCTTGTTCGTGTCCTTCGAAGTCCATGAAGAACAGGTAGCCCACTTCGTCCCCTCGAAGCGGGAACGATTCGATCCAGGTCAGGTTGATTTTATTACGTTTGAATGCGTCCAGCGCGTCCGCCAGCGACCCTGGATTATGCGGAATTTGCAACAGAACGGCTGTTCGGTCGTGTCCCGTTGGCTCGCACGTTTCGTCACCAATCACGGCGAAACGGGTCACGTTGTTCGCGTTGTCTTCGATCGAGCTGGCAATAATGTCCAAGTGATACTCGGCAGCGGCCTGCTGGCTCGCGACAGCCGCGGCACCAGGTTTGTCGCGTGCCAATTGCGCGGCTGTCGAGGTGCTCGTGACTTCGATCAGCCGGGCCTGGGGCATGTTTCGGGCCAGCCAGTCACGGCATTGGGAAAGCGCCTGCGGTTTGCTGTAGATTTCGACAATCTCGCTGCGCGGACAGCGCGCGAGCAAATGATGATGCACTCCGATCTGGACTTCGCCGCAAATCCGTAGTGGAAGCCGCGTGAACATATCCAGAGTGTCGACGACACGACCGTCGGTACTGTTCTCGATTGGCACGATGCCAAAATCAGCGTGTCCGCGATTCACTTCTTCGAAGACGGCCGCGATCGTCCTGACCGGACAAAGGTCGGCACTTTTGCCGAATCGCTCGATCGCGGCAAGGTGGGTGAAGCTGTACGGGGGGCCAAGGTAAGCAACGCGGTGCGTCCGAAGCTTGCACCGTGCGCCGCTGATGAGTTCGCGGAAGACATTGCGGATGGCGGGAAGTGGAAGCGGTCCAGAATTCGCCGATTCCAGTGTCGCTGTCAGTTCGGTGTTGACGACAGCGTCCAGCGAACCGTAGGCAGACTTCGCGTCGGCCTCAAGCAGTTTGATCGTCGCGGCTGCCCGTCGGTTGAGTAGATCGACAATTTCCCGATCCAGCTTCTGGAGATCGCTACCACTGCTGGACGAACGGGTGCGAGTCGAACGAGCGGGTTTCCGCTTCACCGCCGCCTTGGGCTTGGGACGAGAGGCGGTCTTGGTTGAAGTGGTTCGCTTCTTCTTCTTGGCTGACTTTCGGGCCACCGGCTTCTTGGCGACTCGTTTTTTGGCAACTCGCTTTTTGGAAACGGACTTTTTCGCCATCGGAGCCCTTCCGGCTGCAGTTCACGGGGCGGTGCAATGGCAGTCACTGCCGTCCCCGTAGTGCGGTCGTCCGAACAATCACGCAGCCCGCCGCGGACTAGTGCGGACACTCAAAATCCACTTAAACACAGACGAAAAAGGAACTTGCATTGCGAAGAAACTCTCCCGTCGGAAGCCCCTCCCAACATCCCTGGCGGCGGTGGCCGCGTCCGCAGCCGTGATCCGGCAACTTCGACGCGAATGTTATGATGTTTTTGTACTGATACGGGAAAACAGTGTCAAGCGGCCGGCTCCATCGCAAGTTTCTACGAGGGAAAAGTTTCCGAACTGAGGCGTATGGGCCGTTCATCCCATCAATTGAACATGCCATTTTGACATCCTGCGGGCGCAGTGGATCTCCGTCAGTATGTGCCATTTTGGCATTTTCTGTAACTCTCGGGATTTTGTGAAATCAGGGCGTGTCTTTAACGTGATGTTGTTAAAGGATTTGTGTGGTGTTTTTGTCGACGCTCCGCATTTGGCACGTATCTTGCGTCCTCCTTCAGTGCCATTCAAGAGATGGAGGGACTGGCAGAGGTCTGAACATGTGGTCCGAATGATTAGAGGAGGGGGCCGTCGCAGTGGGCATCACGGGGTGACCGTGTGTTGCCATCACGGAGTGACCGTGGGGAGCCAACACGGGGGGACCGTGGGGAGCCAACTGGGACCGACGGCTGATCCCGGGGCTGGAATCTCGTTGTCGAGCAAT
Source organism: uncultured Planctomycetaceae bacterium (assembly GCA_937975745.1). Taxonomy (GTDB): domain Bacteria; phylum Planctomycetota; class Planctomycetia; order Planctomycetales; family Planctomycetaceae; genus CALJUK01. Next base: position 4,590 of record CALJUK010000786.1, read on the forward strand.
TTTCGTCGGCACGAAGCAACCATAGAAATCAGCATCGAACTGATGAAACTGACCAAGGGAGGTTAGAGATGGCGGTTCAAGGCGAAAAGGTCATTGGAATCGACCTGGGAACGACAAACTCAGTCGTCTCGGTCATGGAAGGGGGCGAGGCGAAAGTCATCCCCAATCTCGAAGGAAATCGCATCACGCCCAGCGTGGTTGCCTTTACCGACAAGGGCGAAATCCATGTCGGCGAGCCGGCGAAGCGACAGGCGGTCACAAACCCCAAAAACACGATCTACTCGATCAAGAGGTTCATGGGGCGGCGCCACGACGAGGTGAAGCAGGAAGAAAAGATAGTCCCCTACGAAGTCGTCGGTAGTCCGACTGATTACGTCAAGGTGCAGGTCGGCAGCAAGACGTACGGGCCGCCGGAAATCTCCGCGATGGTCTTGCGGAAGCTGAAGGAGGCTGCCGAAAGCTACTTGGGGCATAAGGTCAACAGGGCGGTCATTACCGTCCCGGCGTACTTCAACGATGCTCAGCGACAGGCGACCAAAGATGCTGGCCAGATTGCCGGGCTGGAAGTCGAGCGAATCATCAACGAGCCGACTGCAGCTGCTTTGGCTTACGGGTTGCAGCGAAAGAAGGAAGAAAAGATCGCCGTCTTTGACCTGGGTGGCGGTACCTTTGATATTTCAATTCTGGAAGTCGGTGACGAACTGATCGAAGTGCTCAGCACCAATGGAGACGGTCACCTGGGGGGTGACGACTTTGATGAAGAGCTGATCAACTTCATTGCGGACAGGTTCAAGAACGAGCAGGGAATTGATCTGCGGAAAGACCCAATGGCGTTGCAGCGGCTGCGCGAAGCGGCTGAAAAGGCCAAGAAGGAGCTCTCTTCATCGCAGACGACGGACATCAACCTGCCGTTCATTACGGCCGATGCATCGGGTGCCAAGCACCTGCAGATGAGCATCACACGATCGGATTTCGAGCGACTGATCGACAACCTGGTGGAACGCTGCCGTCAGCCCGTCGTGACCGCTTTGAAAGATGCCAAGCTTTCGCCCGAGCAGATCGACGAGGTGGTCCTGGTCGGCGGCTCGACGCGTGTTCCCAAAGTGCAGGAATTCGTCAAGCAGCTGTTCAAGAAGGAGCCCCACAAAGGGGTCAATCCGGACGAAGTTGTCTCGCTGGGGGCAGCCATCCAGGGGGGGATCATTGCGGGCGACGTCAAAGATGTCGTGCTGCTGGACGTCACACCCCTGTCCCTCGGTATCGAGACCGAAGGGGGCATCATGACCAAACTCGTCGACAAGAACACGACGATCCCGGTCACCAAGCACGAAACGTTTTCGACTGCGGCCGACAATCAGACTGCCGTCACTGTCCGTGTCTTCCAGGGAGAGCGAGCAATGGCGGCCGACAATCGGCTGCTGGGGCAGTTCAATCTCGAAGGCCTGCCGCCGGCGCCGCGCGGCGTCCCGCAGATCGAAGTCACGTTCGACATCGACGTCAATGGTATCCTGAACGTCTCGGCCAAGGATAAGGCGACAGGTAAGGAAACATCGGTCCGCATCGAAGAGTCGAGTGGGCTGGACGAAGACGCTATCTCGAAAATGCAGCATGATGCCGAGGAACATGCGGCTGAAGATAAGCGGAAGCGCGAATTGGCCGAGGGCAAGAACAACGCCAATCGCATCGTCTACGACACTGAAAAGATGATGAAGGAACACGAGGATAAACTGGATGCCGGCTCGAAGTCGGCGATCGAAGCCTCGCTGGCGAAGGTTAAGAAGGCAGCCGACGGTGAAGATCCGGCAGCCATCAAGACTGCCATCGACGAATTGCAGCAGGCGACTCACGCGTTTTCAAAACATCTGTACGAGCCGACGGCCGCTTCCGAAGAAGCCGCCGGTGGTCCTGCGGCCGAGAGTTCCGACGAGTCGGCAGGTGACGAAGATGTCATCGATGCCGAGTTCGAACGCAAAGAGTAGGTTTTGCACAGCCTGGACGTTGTCGCTGGCGGGTTCTTCCGCCAGCGGCAAACGCCCACCGGGGTCTTTCATCGCACGTTAGCGGTTCCCAGGCGCTCTGCACAGAGGCCTCCGGAAGTCGCTCGCCCGGCAATCCCTTCCCCCATTTCTTCATCGAACAGCAGAGTCGACAGCACGCGGCCCAGCCATTCGCGATGCTGACGGGGACGGTCCGTCTCTGATAACTGGCTTTACCGGCGAAACGCAAGGTACGAAAATTGACTGGTGATCGGCAGCGTGTCCGCGACTGCCTCATCAAGAAACACGAGGTCTCCCATGGCCGTTCAATTCGACAGGTTCACAGTCAAAGCTCAGGAGGCGGTTCAGCGTGCTGTCTCGCAGGCAGAGGAACGAGGGCACCAGGAACTCAAACCGCTGCACCTGCTCTACTCGCTGCTCACCGAAGAGCAGGGGGTCATGCGCCCTGTGTTGCAGAAGATCGGGACGAACATCAACCAGTTGCAGTCGTTGGTCGAAAGCGAACTGGATCGGATTCCGAAGGTTTCCGGCGCTGGCTTTCAGGTTGGGATGGGCTCTGCCTGTCAGAGAATCTTCGAGGCGGCTCAGGATGCGGCGCGACAGTTGAAGGACGAATACGTTTCGACCGAACATCTGCTCTTGGGGCTCACTCGGGTCGATGATCAGGCCAAACGTCTGCTGGAAATGAATGCCGTCGAGAGCGACGACATCTTGACGGCTCTGAAATCCATTCGTGGAGGACAACGCGTGACCGACCAGACACCCGAAGACAAGTACCAGGCGTTAGAACGGTACGGCAAAG
>CALJUK010000787.1 GCA_937975745.1 uncultured Planctomycetaceae bacterium
CAGGTACAATGGCCGCTCCTGTCTGGCGCGGGACTGATTCAAAGTATGAAAAGCTGCGTGAACTGCTGAGTCAGATTCGCGACGAATCTCCCGCAGCCAAAGTCTTGGTGTTCTCGTTTTTCAAAGGCACGGTCCGGTACCTTCAAAGGCGCCTGGCCGAGGACGGTGTCCCATCATTGATCATTCATGGCGACATCAAATCAACACCACTCCAACCGGAAACCGATGAACGTGGACGACGCATCCGGGAGTTCGAGCAGAATCCGGAAGTAAAGGTTCTGATCTCAACGGAAGTCGGTAGCGAAGGTCTCGATTTTCAATTCTGTCACCACCTCGTGAATTATGATCTGCCCTGGAACCCGATGGTTGTCGAGCAGCGAATTGGCCGTATCGACCGTTTCGGGCAGAAGTCAGACGTCGTCCACATTCATAACCTCGTGGTCGAAGGCACGGTTGAAGATCGGATTCTCTATCGGCTGTACGAGCGGATCGGAATCTTCCGCGAGAGCATAGGTGACTTGGAGGCGATTCTCGGAGACGTTGTCCGAGAATTGCAGCGAGACTACGTCAGTGGCAAGCTCACACCCGAGGAGGCCGATCGTCGGGTCCGGCAGGCCGAATATGCCATCAATCAGCGCCGAGCCCACACGGAAGAACTGGAGAAGAACGCATCGCAGTTGTTCGGCCATGAAGAGTACATTCGCTCGGAAATGGAGCGAGTGGGGCGGCTTGGACGTTACATCAGCGAGCATGCGATCCTCGCGGTACTCAAGAACTTCTTGAAGTCTCATCACCCGGATACCGGCCTCTGGGAGGCGAGCGACGGCGTATATGGAATCCGATTGACCGAATCACTTCGGCAGCAGATCCAGGATGCCGCTCGCGGAGGCCCCTTCTGGTTCGACCGCAGCAAGGATGGGAACCTGTGGATTACCACTGATGGCGATCGCGCCTTTTCAAATCCACGAATCGAACTGGTCAACGTGTCGCATCCGCTGATGAAGGCGGCTGTGTCGGCCATCAAGCCGCAGTTGGATCAGCCATCGGCGCGGGTTGGACAGGCGCTGGTCACTGTCGGAGGTCCGGATCGCGAATGTGTTCTTGCACCAGGGCTCTATTTCGTTGTCGTATTTGCTCATACTGTTGAGGGCATTCGCGCTCGTCGGGTGCTCGATCCGGTCGTCTGGTCTTGTGACAACGATGAGGTTGTCGCGGGCGAGGATGGGGAACGACTTCTCCATCTGGCGACGGAATTTGGCGAGGAGTCTGCGCCACAAGATTCCGTGCAATCGGTGGCCGCACATGTGTGGGCACGCGTCATGTCTGAAATCCGTCGCCGCAACAAGGAGCTTACTGCTGCTGAGCAGACAGAGAATGCTGCGTTGTACAGTCGCCGGAAACGCGTCCGGCAAACGGAGTTTGAATACAACCGTGAGGAAAAGCAGAAACGATTGCGTACAGCGGAACGCAACAAGCGAAGTGAGAACATCTTGAAAGCGTTTCGTGGCCAGATTGCGAAACTGGAGTCTGACCACCGGGATCGAATCGCACAGCTCGACGCCACACGCGACGTGTCTGTGAGGCTCTCTGCCCCCCTGGCCGCCGCGCTTGTCGAACTTCAGCTCGCGGAGGGCAACACATGAGTGACCGAAGGCGAGCGGGAGTGCGGCGCGTGATAGTCGGGCTGGATTTCGGTACGCATTCGACAAAGTGCGTGATCCGTCCGCACGGTTCGGAGTCGGTCGCCGTCATTTGTTTCGCTGAACGTGACCAGGCACTCGGATACCCGTGGTTCACAGAGCCATCGCTCGTACGAATCACGGATGAAAACCTCTATTTTGGACGCGCGGCCTTGAATGTCTCTGGGGGGCCCCTGTTTCGTTCCCTGAAGATGCAGCTGTTGCCTGAGACACTTGTCCGAGCCGACTATCCGGAATTCCCTCGGGGAACATCGCCCGACATCTTAATTGCGTGTTTCATCTCGCGTGTGCTGCGACTCATCAGGCGCTCGGTTGAGACAGCCTACGGAGACCGCACGAAGATTCTGCTTAACATGGCCGCGCCAATGGATCACTTCGAGAACGAGGCGCTCAAGACACGATACCTGCAAATCATTCACGCGGCCTGGGAGTCGGTGTTCGGTGACGAACAGTTCACCGTTCGGAACCGTGTGGGCCTGAGCGAAGCATGCAGTTATTTCAAGCATCGCCTCCAGAATCGTGTCGCCGCCAGTGAGGAGCGTGTGTACGACGTGCTGCCGGAGACTGTGGCCCCGATCGTGTCACTGTCGCTGGACCCGCGAATGGTGCCGGGCTTCTACCTGATGCTCGACATGGGAGCCGGAACATCGGAGTTCTCAATCAATCGCGTCAACGAACGTGGTGCCGATCAGAAAGTCGTCTGCTACTTCGACCAGACGCAACGGATCGGAGGTGATGATTTCGAGGCCGTGGAGCAACGATTCCGGGATGACCGTGAATCGCGAATCGCAGACCTCGTTGAGCGAGTCGCCAAGTATGTTCAAGAGACGTGCTTCTTCGGTTTCGACAAGGATAAAGGGAACAGGTGGATGAGTCAGCAATGGAGAAACATTCATCTGCTATTGACCGGCGGTGCGGCGCGCCGGAGCGATGTCGAGGCGGCGGTACGATCCGTCCTTCCCGTGAAACCGCATCTGCCCGGTGAAAGCAGTTTCACGGCTTCCTGGCACGAACCCTCGCTGGGCGGCACGAAGCTGGACCTCACGCCCGGAGAGCTGTCCCTTCTTGCGGTTTCACATGGCCTGTCAATTCATCGCCGACAATGGCCGACTGTCTTTGAGCCGCAGTCTGTCGAACAACTCGCTCGTCCCGAGATCATGGATCGCCCTGTTGGATACTGGTACGTGGACACCTGAAGTCGCGTGACGCTGCGTCCTTCAGCGGAGTGATTCGGAGCCGACCATCTCCGAATCACACATTTTTTCAGTTTTCTGGTCGGCAATCGGCCGCTATAGCGATCTGGTAATAGAGGCGCTGATGGTGCGCGCTCATCTACGACGAGATGGGCCACCGGGTGACGGTGTGGCCGGTCGTCCAGGTGGGCATCATTTGCAGAGATCCCGAGCTTTGCCATGAATCAGAAGTTCCTGCACATCTTCGCCGACATCGAGCAACTGCTCTGCGAACGAGTGGCAGAGAAAACAGTCAAGAAGCCGCCTGTTTCACAGTTGATCGATCAGTACGCGAAGAAAAATCCATTGTGGAAAGACGCAGCCAGGGAATTGCACCACTTTCGTGAGATACGGAATTTCCTGTCCCACGAGCGCAGCGAGCAGCACGGCTTTCCTGTCGAAGTGACTGAGAATGCGATCGCTCGGTTGTCAGCGATCAAACAGGCGTTGAAGGACCCGCAGCCGATCTCAGCCAAACATCGAAAGGACGTGACGCAGATGGCGCCTGAGTCCGTCTTGGCTGACGTGTTGAAAAAGGCGTACGCAAAGCAGTATTCGCAGTTCCCGGTCATGGAGGGAACAGATTTTAAGGGCCTGATCACAGAAAACGAAATCACAAGGTGGCTGGGTCTGCATGTTGAAAAGCACGGCGCCAACGTAGACCTGGCCGCAATCACCGAGGACCGGGTGCTCAATGAGAAGGAACCCGCGCAGCATCCGAGTCCGACCTTCCGGTTCGAGGAGATTGAAGCACGGGAGCAGGAAGTCATGGCGTTGTTCATCACACACCCCATGCTGGAAGCAGTGCTCCTCACGAGGTCCGGAGATGAGAGCACGGCAATTGAAGGCATCGTCACCCAGTGGGATGCGGCAAGATACTCAACGTGAGCCATCGACTCTGGCACTTGGAACCGTATACGCCGTTCTCGGGGTGCCCGTTCCAGCCCGTAGAGCGGGCAACTTTCAGTCGCGATTCGACGGCGGTAGAATCGCTGTTCAGACGCCCCGGCTGAGAACCTCCCCGTCACAACGTTCCCGCGACACACCACCCTGTTCCTGGAGACCTGTTCCGACCCAGCGCCACCAGATTCGGCCGCCCCCCGCCGCCACTTTGAAACGCCGTCAACATCGTACTCGCGCATCGTGAGCACCTGGCTGACACACATGGCATAGACGACCTGCCCGCCGATGTCGCCGATTGGTGATCGCTTGGAGCCGGTGCCGACAACCCAGTCCCCAACCTGCGCGACTTTGCGAATGCCAGGTTTGCAGATGACGAGCGTACACAAGCCCCAGAACGGATTGGGGGCCGCGCCGTCGTCATACGGAATGCAGTATGAGAATAGGGTGGGCATGTGCTCTCAGCCGTACCGCCCCTTCGATTCTGTGCGCGAATCACCCCAGATTCAACCTGACTGATGCCGTTCCGTCGCTCGCTCGCATTACGGAATTCGACAGTCTACTCTGGCCGCTCAATCAGTGCGTTTCAGTTCTCACTGCGGGAGCGATCTCGGTGAACGGAGCGGTGATGGGAACGAAGGAGAAGAAGAATCGACGGACCGAAGCTGCTGAAGCCCCGTACGAGTAAAAGATAATAAAGCCCGGGCCATTCCTAGCGGACACAAGG
>CALJUK010000788.1 GCA_937975745.1 uncultured Planctomycetaceae bacterium
GCTGATGTACCTGAGCGCGGGCTTCTGGTCGGAGAGGTTGCTGACCAGAACCATCGGCCCCGTGTTGACTTGGTTGGTCACGATGTCGAGGTCTCCGTCGGAATCGATGTCGAGAATCACCGAGGACTTTGTCCCCAGAGCGGACCAGACCATCCGCCACCCCTGGACATTGTGTTCTTCGCACAGCCGATGGCCCGCCTCGCTATTCGCGCAGTCGAGCTCGAACCAGGGCATGGCGGTGCGGCCCGACGGACGAGGTTCCACACCGACCACGAACTCACTGTCCCGGAAGCGCGTTCCTCGTTCGTTGAGCAACAGCGAGTTGACGCTGTAGCGGAACGGAAAATTCATGCTATTGGCCACAAACGCGTCGTCGAATCCGTCCCCGTTCACATCACCCACACTCAATCCCCAGGGCCAATACGTCTCGGCATTCACCACGTCGGAGACTTCTTCGCCCCCCCCTTCCGCCACGTTGCGGTAGAAGGCGTTCCCATAGATCGACTCGCGTCCGGGTTGCAGATTGAACTCGCCCGATTGCACAAGCCGGGGAGGCCACCGCATGCGGGACTTCATTTTCTCCCGCTCCGGGCCGATGTCTTCGCTCATGTCGGAGTGCATGTCGGTTAGATACAAATCGAACAGGCCGTCGTTGTTGAAATCGAACACCTTGACACCCATCGTGCCCCAGGGCGTGTTGGGAAAGACGTCGGCCGACCGGCGTTCAAACCGGGTTCCATCCACGTTTTCGTAGTATTCGTCGTGTCCCTGCATGTTGAGCAGATACAAATCCGGGCGACCATCGTTGTTGAAATCGCACGGAGATGCGTCCCCCGACCAGCAGACATCAACCAGACCGACTTCTTCCGTGACATCACGGAAGCGGTTTCCTCCTTCATTGCGGTACAGAATGCTCTGCTCGTTGCGTTCTTCGGGCTTCAAGTGCCCGGCAAAGGCATCCGGCAATGCGCGGTAATATTCGTAGTCGCCTGTTCCTTCCCCAAGCAGCGGTTGCATCGTGACTTTACGGACTTCGTCGCCTGTGTAGACGCCGACGTTGCACACAAACAAATCGAGCCGTCCGTCCTGGTTGTAGTCAAAGAAGACGGCGGCCGAGGAGTGGCCCACGTAGCCGACGCCGGCCGTCTCTGTAATGTCGCGGAACCCGCCATCGCCCGCGTTTTCCAGCAGGACATTGCCGTGGCGGACCGTTGTGACAAACAAGTCGGGGTCGCCGTCGTTGTCAATGTCGCCGAACGACGCCGTCACGCTAATTCGGTCATCTAATGCCGTGGCGGCTGTCGTGATGTTCTCGAAACGACCGTCTCCCAGGTTCCGCCACAATTCGTTGGGGCCTGCCTGCGTCAAGAAGTAGATGTCCCAATGGCCGTCACCGTCGACATCAGCCGAGACAATTCCATTGCCATGATCGTAGTGGGCTGCCTCGTACAGTCGGCCCGCATCGTCAACAATCTTGTTTCGGAAAGTGATCCCGCTGGCAGCAGCCTTGTCGGTGAATTGGAAGTCATGGAACACCCGGATGGGATCGGTTGATGTCAGTTGGCGACGCCGGCGGGTATCGAGCCAGGGGGGATCGGCGATATCACCTGGAATCAGCAGCCGTTCGGCGAAGATGGCATCCATATCCGCAGTCAACAAGTCCGAGGCCAACGTGAACTCGTACGTTTTTCGGACCCGTCCATAAAAGTCGACCAGCGAAATCCCCGCGCTTACTGAGTTCATTTCCGGAAGAACAATGCCGCGGAGCGAGGTGACTTGCTCTGTTGTCCCCACAAGAAGCAAACCGCGCGGGTTCCCTTCGTCCTCCGCGGAGAACAACTCGCGGAGTGGATCGACGGCATCCATGGCATTCTCGACGACGACCACCAGCCTGATTTCACGCGACTGGGCGTGATCTGCCAACGCCGTCGCCAGATCGGTCAGTGTTCGGACGCCGTCAATCGTGGCGCCGGGAAAGGCGAAGACCGTCGTGCGATAGCGAAGATCGGCCAGATTGCCGGTCGTGGCAAATCCTCTCAACACGCCATCGGGAAGAACATTCAGCACCGCGAGCTCCGCGGTCGTATCGTCCGTCGCCGGAGCGGTCTAGGAACGATTCGGAGAACGCGTTTGGTCACATGGCGCAGGCGGCTTCGTTCCACAAGAAACGCAGTTGAGCAACAGCAGCGATGCGAAAATGCATCGAACACCGCCCAACCTCAGCCGTTTGCCTCGCAATGTGTTCATCGGCCAAATTCTTTCGTTACAAGCGAAGGGAGGTGCGATTGTTCTCGACCACGTGGCGGCGCAGCCAGTCCTGAAATTCGCTTTCACTCTGAATCACAATCTGCCCGAAGAGTTCCTCGTGGGCAAAGCCGCAGAGTTGATCTCCTGCGAATGAAATCCGTTGCGGCTGCTTCGCGTAAACTTCGACAACGAACACCTGCCCGGGGACAGCCAGTTCGTTGATACCACATTCCTCGACGGCGAATGTGTAGAGAAGATCGTCACTGGTCAATTCAATGCGCACGCTCCGTCCAGCGGGACAATAGATGTCCCGCTGGACATGGACGTCGTCGGCCGTCTCAAACTCCCCGTCCGGGCCAGTGTATTGCACATGCCATGCCAGGTCGCCACCAGTCAGACGCACCGTCAGCGGTCCAGACTCAGTCATGCTCTCGCGGGGAGCGGAAACATCATTGCACCCCAGATGCGTCGCCAGCATCACCGCGATCGTGACGACCCATTGGCGGTGAGCGGTGTTGGCCATCGCAGCCTGCTGACTTGTGAGTGAACTTTGTCCGGGGGCGTGTGGCGTTTGCTCGAACTGCCCCATTCACTTGAAATGAACGTGGGCAGCGACGCAACACCGCAAACTCCGACGGCATCGCCCTGCCGTTGTGGCCCGCGCAGGCCGTGACTTGATGCTAGGAGTCCGCTTCTGCTGAATCAACGGGGATTCCCTAGCAACGGCGGTGGAATTCTCGTGCTCGACCAGCCCGCAGTGGTTCCGTCGCCCTAAGTAGACCACCTCAATCTTACAATATTTCCACGCGACATTTGACATTTTTCAAAAAAAACAACTTGATCCCACTGAAAGAACACGGTACCCTCGGCGTTGGCAGCGTGGTCCGCAAATACAATTACTGTATTACATGGGGCTCGTTTCGCCATGGCGTTCGCCAGAATCACATGTCCCGTGGTATTTCTACCAATTGTACGTTCTGGCTATTGGTGCCATTTCTGTTGTTCTATTCGTGACAAGGTTTTGCGAGCCGCCTTGACCCAAAGTCACAGCGGTCTCGCGGCAAGCAGATGGGGCTCGCTGGTCCAATCGTTTCATCGATCACCTGCTGCTTTGTTTGCTGCGAATCGGGGATGTGGTCTCGAACAGTTGAGACTGCCCCCACAGTGCGAGCCCGCGAGTTGTTCAAGACGGGTGAGTTTGTAGATTGTAGTCTATGGCTGACACACGGGCCGGAGTGGCCGAATGCCGTTGTTGAGTCGCTCAAGATAGTCTTGCCGACCGTTTTCCTTCCGTTCTTGACGGCGCGCTTCTGCTGAACAGACCTCGATCCCTACTACACAAGCGATTTACACTGATCGCACTGTTGGTGGTGATCGCCATCATTGCCATCTTGATCGCTCTCCTGCTGCCGGCTGTCCAGCAAGCTCGTGAGGCGGCGCGGCGTTCTCAGTGTAAGAACAACATGAAGCAGATGGGCTTGGCACTCCACAATTACCACGACGTCTTCAACAAGTTCCCACTGGGCGAACTTGACCGGGGGCGTGGAAACTGGAAGGTGCGAATTCTGCCGTACGTCGACCAAGCCCCGCTGTACAACCAGTTGAGTTTCAACACGGGCAACTTCACGGCAGCTGGTGGCATGCTGTCCGTCTTGTCTGGTACAATTGTCACTGTTTTCAATTGTCCGTCCTCACCATTGGCGACAACTGGTCTCTCCGGCGGAAATGCCAATTCCTCGCAGAACGCTCAAAACCACGACTACACAGGTATCATGGGAGCGTATCCGGATCCGGCTGGCCGTTCTGGGGAGTGCACGATCAACTACTACAGCGGCGGCGTCTGTAAGAACGGCCTGCTGCGGGTGAATCAAGTCTCAGCGATTCGAGACAACACCGACGGAACTTCCAATACCATTCTCGTCGGCGAGCAGTCGGGCGATGTCGCGCGGCAAGACATGCGAGCCAACTATTGGGGTGGCTGGATGGGGACCTACTGGGGGATGGACGGCCTGAATATTGGGGCCGACGTCGTAGCGCAGGGTTCGGCATCGAGCTATCCCATCGGTAGCGGCTGTACAACGCTCCGGTATTCGCCCAACACAGATCAAGGGAAAGCGACAGCCAGCACCTGTGTTACGGGCAGCGGCTGCCAAGCCCCCAACGCGTACAATGTGCCACTGAACTCCTACCACGAAGGGGGGATTCACGCCCTGATGGCCGACGGTGCCGTCCGCTTTGTCTCGGAGAACATCAACATCACCACGTACCTGCAATTGGGCACACGGGATGATGGAAATGTGGTTGGCGAGTTTTAGGTCGCTTCTTCCGACGTAACGGATGCCTGCTGACTCGCTTGCGACAGCGATTCTTCTCCATACGAAGCACGTCTTCCGATCCGCGGGAGCGTGCTTCGTTTCTAATGACTCGATCGACGGAGATTTAACGGGACATGGACCGGTCAACAACAGTGCCTGTCGGCTACGGATTGATCTTGGCTGCCGTCGCCGCCAGTGCGATGCCTTTGCTCTGCGGGTGCGGAGATAGCGACAATACGCCGAAAGGTTTGGTCGCAGGAACCGTCACCATCGATGGTGAGCCGTTTTCTGCCGGCAGCATTCGGCTGATCTCAACGGCGAGTGTGTCCCAGGCCTACGGGGCAGAAATGCAGCAAAACGGGACGTTTGAAATCGCTGACAACATTCCCACGGGGACCTACAAAGTGGTCCTTTCGCCACCCACTGTCGGTCCCGTCGATGATGGTTCGGGAAATCTCCGGCCACCCACTGCAGCTGAGATGGTAAATAACGTTCCACCCAAGTATCAATCGGCCGAGACGAGCGATCAAACCGTCGACATCGAAGAGGGAACCAACGAATTGAAGCTGGCACTCGTTTCCGGCTGAGACGTCGAGTCTCGTCGGTATGTGCCGAGCGGCGCACTGCATACGACAGCCGCTGATCTGTCTCGAAAGACGATCTACTGACCATCGCCTTGCCCTGAGCCGATTGTCATTTTTCCTTTCGAACGAGTTTCCAGACGTCGCTGGTCATGTTGTTGCCGGCGACCATCCACAGGCCACCATCGTGAACGAACACGCTGGCGGCGTGACGTGGTGCCCAGGGTGTGTTGGGAACTTCGTGCCAGTTGACGCCGTCGGCTGAATGCCAAACGTCTTTGAGGTTCGGTGGACCGTATCCTTCCAGGACCCATAATCGTCCATCAAACGCAGCCACTTCGTGGTACTGGCGGGGAGCCCAGGGAGCCGCTTTGGTGTGCACAGT
>CALJUK010000789.1 GCA_937975745.1 uncultured Planctomycetaceae bacterium
TGCGTTGGCAGTTACCTCTGTGTTTTGCAACTTCAAGGCGATTGTGACCCATGATTTTCGACCTCGTCAAAGATTTCGCCGACGTGCTGAACGCGATGCCGGAGGGGCATTCGCGGCGGCGGATTCTGAAGCTGCTCGACGAGGCAATCCGGCGGGACGTGCACTTCATCGACCGGCATCCGACCACGTTCTTCCAATGCATGTGGAACACGTGCTGGTGGTACGACTGCGAGGAGGCGGCTGAGCACTATGAGGAGCCTGATTGCGGTTGGAAAGATCCGCCGCCGTGGGAGAACAAGAGCGTTCGATTAAGTAAAATCTTGGAGTCTTGGCGGGACGATCACGCGATACGCGCCGTCACCTGGATCCGGTCGCTACGACCTCCCCTGCTGCACCTGGGTACGTTCAGGCAGATCGTCGTTCGCGGTGGCGACAACCAGGAGGGACTGAAATCAATCGCCAAGTGTTTCGCGGTTTCGGTTGACAGGCGGTGGGTTGTCGCTCCCGGAATTGGGCTTGTTGATCTGTCAAACGGGACGGTCACGCTCGAAGGTCTTTTCAGGGATGGTCATCGGAATAGCTGTGACTCGCTCGCGATCTCGCCGGACGGTCGTTGGATCGTGGCGAGCGAATACGGATCGCTTGAACTCTACAATGCTCTGACTGGAAAACTCCAGAAACGCTTCCGGGGGCATCAATTCGGGAACCCTGCATTTCAGCATGAGCCCTTCGTGGGAGATGTAGCATTTGATCCTGCTGGACGAAGAGTGGTGTCCGGGGGACGAGATGGCACAGTACGTGTCTGGAACGTCGACATCGCGCAGGAAATACAGTGTCTGAAAGGACATGAGGATCCCGTGCAGTGCGTGGCTTGGTCGACCGATGGTCGCCTGATTGCCTCTGGCTCAGGATCAATTATTGGTCACGCACGCACGGTTCGCATTTGGGATGGCGACTCGGGTAAGGAATTGCAACGGTTGAATGCTCGGGACCCTGTCAAGTGTGTGGAGTTTTCACCTGATCAGTCACTGCTCGTTTCCGCGTTTCATTTCCGGGGGACGCTGAATATCTGGGATGTGGCAACAGGTGAGCTAGTTCGACAGATTGGACGAGACGATCTGAACAGAGTCGATTGTGTGGCACTGTCGCTTGACGGAAAACAGGTAGCGGCTGGACTCAGTGACGGCACATTATGCATCTGGAGCATCACAACGGGAGAAGAGATCTTCAGAGAGATGTTGTCCACAGGCGTGTCTATCATCGGCCTTGGGTCCCTGCCCGGTGGGCGCATCGTCTGCCTCACCCGCGACAGGAATCTCTGGTTGTGCGATGCAGAAGGGGCGGAAGAGACGCGTCAATTACGGGGAAGCAGAAATACGAGCACGATTCTCAGTGACGCGGCCACACCTCTTGCGGTGTCAGCAGACGGACGAAGAATCATAACCGCGACACATGGCAGGAGAATTCAAGTCTGGGATACTCGGAGCGCCACTGAAATTCGCTGTCTGGAAGCTGCACACGATCAAGTCTGTGGAATCGCCGCCTCTGCAGACGGACGCCGGATTGTCGCCGAATGCAGATGCATCGCCTCAAGTTCCATTCCTGGCGCCGTTCAAGTGTGGAACACCCACTCAGGTCATCTCGTTCGGCAATTGCATGACGCTTCCACGACTCACAGACCGGCAGCCGGAATCTCACCAGATGGCAATCTGATCGTCACTACGGCAAGTGGATTGAAGGTGTGGAGTGTCGAGACGGGGGACGAACTGTGGCCTACTCCACGAATGCACGTACCGTCCGTCGCTCGATTCAGGTTTTCTCCCGACGGCCGCTGGCTCGCACTGATGGGAGCGGACGAGATTCAGGTGCGGGACGCAGAAACAGGAAGATCTGTGCGAAAGCTACGAGTCCGAGGTCAAACAGGAAGTGTCTTCACCGGACTTTCCTTTTCGCCCGATGGTTTGCGACTTGCTGGAACTACCAAGGATGGCATCATTCACCTCTGGCGCATCGAGACTGGGGAAGAGTTGCAAAGGGTGGACGTGGAGAAACACGCGTTCGATGAAACGCGAGCCGCCTTCTCAACCGACGGGCAACGCATCATATCTGTGTCTCAGGATGTTTCGGCGGAAATGCGTTGCTGGGACCTTGAGACCGGGAAGTGCCGCAAGATTGTCAAATGGGAGCGAGGTTTCAAGGGGTTGTCTCTCAGACAGGTGATCCTGCCAGTTCGCGCCCTAGCGCGAGGATCGGAAGTCGTATTTGAAGACTCGACAAGCGATCGAGTTATCGGCTGGTGGTCGACCACAGTGGATGCGATCAGTCCGTGTTTCGAAAGTCGCGTGTGGTGCGGTCTCACGGACAAAGAGTTCTGGCTTGTACAGGTGGAATCCACCGAAGTCACATTTTAGCCTCTTCATGATCTTCGAACTCCTCAAGGACTTCGCCAACGTGCTGGACGTGATGCCTGAGGGCCATCCGCGGCGGCGGATTCTGAAGCTGTTCGACGAAGCCATCCGCCGCGACGTGCACTTCATCGACCGGCATCCGACCACGTTCTTCCAGTGCATGTGGAATACGTGTTGGTGGTATGACTGTCCGGAGGCGGCGAAGCATTGCGAGGAGCCGGAGGGAGGATGGACGACATCGCCACCGTGGGAGTGGGATGGCCCGAAGTTGAGCGAACTGCTTAGCGGGTGGCGAGCCGCGAAAAAGGAAGCGAAGATCGAATTTCATTGGGTTCGTTCGTTACGGCCGCCGTCCGTTCACCTTGGAACTGGACAGAGAATAGTACTGCACGGACATCAAGATGCCGTCAACTGTGTTTGTTATTCGCCGGACGGAAACCGGCTCGTCAGCGGTGGCAAGGATCGGACGCTCCGAATCTGGGACGCACATACGGGGAAGGTGGAACGCGTAGTGCGATTCGAGTCACAGGTTCACAGTGTGTCATTTGCACCTGATGGACGTCGGGTCGCGATCGCGCTACAGACCCGAAAGGTCTATGTCTGCGACATCCACCGTGATGCAGGATTAAAGACGCTGTTCGGGCCGGATGGATCAGTAAACAGTGTGGCGTTCTCTCCCGACGGAGCTCAAGTCGTGAGCGGAGGCGGGTTCGGCAGGATTTGCATGTGCAACGCTGACATGAGTGGCTTTCCACATCAGCTATGCGGGCATCTTGAAACCGTCTCGAGCATCACATACTCACAGGACGGTCGATACATCGTCACGGGATCGCATGACAAAACGGTGCGCGTGTGGGATGCCAAAGCACGCGAACAACTACACAGCATCCGAACCCACCAGGCGGCTGTAGTGGATGCTGCGATATCACCCGATGGGAATCGGATCGTCAGTGCAGGATCGCTTGAGAAGACTTTTGTTAGTGCTGCCCGGACGGGAAGCGTTCTCTACAACCTTCAAGGCGACGGAGGCTCGATCCTCAGCGTCGCCTTCTCGCCTGACGGCCGAAAGATCGCCAGTGGAACGCTTAACGGCACGGTTAGCGTTTGGAACGCACATTCCGGATCTGAAATCCGCCAGATGCTGGGACATCGAGGCTATGTCACCAGCGTGGGGTTCTCTCCCGACGGTCAGCGAATCGTGAGCGGCTCCACGGACGGGACAGTTCGAGTATGGGATGCCATTGAAGGCGAAGACTTGCGGTTGCTGAAAGGTGAGAACCCTCATGCTGCCAGAATGGTTCGTGAGGCCGTATTCACGAATACTGGCCGCCATGTACTGACTGATGCTGGTTCACAATTCCATGTCTGGGACGTTGACACAGGGGTCCATCTCTACAGCCACGAGGGTCGCGCCGTTGTATCGTCTCCCGATGGACAATTCGTTGCCGCTGGAGACGTAGCCGGTGGCTTGGTCCAAATCTGGGATGCCGAAACGGGAGCGGAGATACGCCAATTTCACGGCCACACGAGCACAGTCAGGTGCCTATCCTACTCACCGGATTCCAACCGCCTGGTGACAGGCGGCGAGGATGCGACGATCCGAATCTGGGATCCTCGGAATGGCGACGAGCTACAGAAGATGGTCTGCCATTCTCCAGACGTGAATTGCGCTGTTTTTTCCGGTGATGGTCAACGAGTTATCGCCGGTTTTTCTGACGGCACGGTTGGAGTATGGGACGCCCTGAGCGGTCTGCGACGCGTGCTGCTTCGTATGCAACCACGACCGATCCGCCGCGTGTCAGTCTCACCTGACGGTCGGCACATTGCGAGCGGTTCAAACCAGGTGACAATTCATGTATCGGACAACGCGCCAAGAGTCCAACCACAAAGTTTGCTTCGTCGTTTCTTGAACAAGGTCGGCGTGCATCGGGGATCGCCGGACACCCGCTCGCGTGTGCTTAACTTTCCCGAAAACATGCATTACGTCAAAGACTTGGCGTTTTCCGCTGATGGTCGACGAGTTTTCGTCTGCGCTGCAGCGAGTTTTGATCGAAACGGAATGGCTTGCACTTGGGACCTGGACACAGGGGAGTGCATCAACGTCATCCAAGGGTTTATTGATGTGAAAGCAGCTGCGAGTCTTGGATGCCGATGGCAAGCGGTCGGAGGTCGCGAAGAGACGATCATCAACGACTTTAGAAACGGCGAGACTATTGCCGCTTGTTCGGCTCGCTCTCAGCACATTGCTTCACATCCGACCGACTGTATGTGGGCGTGTTTGGAACATAACCATCTCGTTGTTATGGTCCTTGAAGGCTGCGTAGCCCCATGATCTTCGACCTCGTCAAGGACTTCGCCGACGTGCTGGAGGCGATGCCGGAGGGGCATCCTCGGCGGCGGATTCTGAAGCTGCTGGACGAGGCGGTGCGGCGGGACGTGCACTTTATCGACCGGCATCCCACGACGTTCTTTCAGTGCATGTGGAATACGTGTTGGTGGTACGACTGCGATGAGGCAGCGAAGCATTACGTTGAGCCTGAGGGCGGGTGGACGGAGCCGCCCCATTGGGAGCGATCGGGAGAGAAGCTGCACAGATTGGTGGAGGACTGGCGGGAACGAAAAGGAAACGGCGGTTGCTGGCTGCGCTCACTGCGTCCACCCCCAGTGCCGCTTGCCACAGCCCAAACGGCTGTTTTCCGTGAGCACGAAGCAGGTGTAAACAGCGCGTGCTACTCGCCGGATGGAATGCGAATCGTGAGTGGGGCTACTGACCGCACCTTGCGCGTGTGGGATATTGAGACCGGGCAGCAACTAGCGAAATTCGGTGGCCACGCGGGCAACATCAACAGCGTTTGCTTTTCCCCCGACGGAAGTCGAATCGTTAGTGGTTCCTGCGACAAGACAGCCCGCGTCTGGGATGCCTCAAGCGGTGAGGAATTGGTCGTTTTCAGCGAGCACCAGGACTGGGTAACCAGCGTGAGCTGGTCTCCTGACGGGAGAGAGATCGCTAGCGGCTCCGCTGACAGAATGGTACGCATTTGGAGTTCCGCCAGCGGGACCGAACGGGTGGTTTGTTACGGGAAGCAAGCCTATCTCACAAGCCACATAGACGACGTTTCCAGTGTGACGTGGTCACCAGACGGGACGCAAATCGCCAGCGGCTCCAGAGACCGGTGTGTGCGGATCTGGAATGCCACGAATGGGGAGGAGATCGCCATTCTCAAAGCACAACACGAAGTGACGAGCGTGTGCTTTTCTCCCGACGGAACGCGGATTGCTGGTGGGACCTTCTCTGCCGTTCGGATCTGGGATGCGTTCAACGGTGCGGAACTGGCCGTATTCAACGGGCACGACAACTGTGTGAACAGCGTGAGTTGGTCTCCCGACGGAATGCGGATTGCCAGCGGCTCGACCGACGAAACAGTGAGACTGTGGGATGCAGACCATGTTGCAGAGCCTGTCATTTTC
>CALJUK010000790.1 GCA_937975745.1 uncultured Planctomycetaceae bacterium
CACTGCCTGCGGCCCGCTGATGCGAATGATGCCACGGGCAGCAGGACCGGGGGAAGAGGCTAACGCGGCAATCGTTTCGTCGAGATCAAGTCGCATCGATCACGGGTACGCTCACCAGAACTCGGATCAGCCACGCGGCGGCTTTTTCGCCTGGCCGGGTTTCGTTTTACCGGACTCCTGCCCATTGGCCTGGCCGTGAAGTCGACTCGCTTCCGCAGCGGCATCGGCGGCGGCGGCAAGCTTCGACCAAATGCCTTCCCGTTTCGGCTTGCCCGCTGGCTGGACCGATCCCTGTGCCTTCGTCTTCTTTTGACCCGAATCGCCGTCGCCCGCATCCGCTGGCTGGGCTTCCGGCTCCTTCCGCCAATCCAGAATCTTCCGTTCCCCGATCCCCCACAGGCTGGAGGCGATGAAGTAAATGCACAGGCCGGCCGGAACGCGATAGAACAGGAACCCCATGAACAGCATCATGAAGTTCATCATCTTTTGCTGCATTTCCTGCTCCGGATCGGTGGCCGGTGGCATGAACATCTTCTGCTGCAGAATGAACAAACCGACTGTCACGAAGGGAAGCAGGTTGAACTCGGTCCAGCCGACAAACGGAACGACAAATGGTAGCGCGAACAGCGCATCCGGAGCTGCCAGGTTGTCGATCCACAGAAACCGCGCCATACGCAAATCGACTGCGTTGTTCAGCGCCTGATAAAGGCCAATAAAGATTGGCAGTTGCAGAAAGATCGGCAAGCAGCCTGCAAACGGGTTGTAGTTGTGCTTGCTGAACAACTCCATCTGCGCCCTGGCCATCTTCTCTTTATCGTTAGCGTACTTCTTGCGCAGCTCGGCAATTTTGGGTTGCAGTTCCTTCATCTTCTTGGCACCGGCCGCCTGCTTCAGCGACACTGGATACATGCTGCCGCGAACAAGCACCGTCAGGATGACGATCGCAATCGCATACGGAATAGCCAACTGGTTGTGGAGCGTTGTCAGCAGCCACAGCATCGCACGGCTGACGGGACTAAAGAAGCCGAAGTCGATGACAGCCGCCGCCCCAATCGGTTCGAGCAGGACCTGTCGTTTTGGGCCAGCGTAGAGCGCAAAGCGCTGTGTCAATGCCTTGCCAGCCTCCAGCGTGATCGGGATCGACTCGAAATCAACTGAGATGTCATCATGAGTTTTGGTCGGACCTTGTGCCGTCAACATCGGACGAGCGACTGCGATGGGATGCGGCATTCCGGCAGGAAGCTCCGGGATGACCAACGCAGCGAAGTACTGCACGTCGACACCGAGGTATCGGAACGGCGACTTCCACTCGTCGAGCTTTCCAACTTCAAAGCCTTCATCGACGTCATTCGCAGTCATCGATTCATTGTCGATGGAACCATCATCGCTGATGAAGCCCATGCGGATATCGCGAAACTTGCGGGTATTGTCGACGTTCTCCAACGGAACTCCGACCGGTCCCTGCAAATGGTAGACGATTTCCTCCTGCTTCTGGTCCGTCAGATTGGTGATCGTCAGGTCAAGTTTCAGCTCGTAGGGTTCGACGGTCGTATCACGTACTTCCCGCGAGGTCGCCGCATCGGCCGGAACCTTCGCCAGCGAGTATCGTTTGCGAATCTCCAGCGCGCGATCAGGCGACTTGAGGCGAAACTCGACAGCGGAATTGATCTCAGGTTGGTCGGCGTCACTCTCGGTTGCTACGACCTCCCAGCCGACATCCCGTAGCGATTGCCCCTTCTTTTTGAGCACCTTGTCGATTGCCGGAAAGCCCGTTGCGAACGTCGCCAGCAGCCCGGACTTCTCCCCATTGATGGGAACGTTGGGCGAGATGGTTTCCACCACGCGCAACGGCTGCTTCGGATCCGTGAGGTCACGGTAACGCGGATCGTTTAACTCGATCGTGTGGACAGCGGCACCACGGCTCGTCAGGACCACATGCTGGAAGTAGCCGGTCTTCGGATCAAGCGAGCCGAGGTCGACCGCAACTTCCGGGAATGTCAGCCATTCTGGGGGGGCGGGGGGGGTGTCCGAAGGATTTGCATCGGCTCCCTCGGCGACCACAGCAGCTTCGCCTGCCTTTGTGGGGGCCTTCTTGCCACCACCATTCGACGCATTCTTTTCAGAGGTCTCCGCTGACGCGGCCGGCTGATCGGCATCGGCGACGACCTGATCCGGCGCGGCAGCGTCTGGCGGCACTTCGCCTGGCGGGATCTTGTCCGGCTCCGCATCGGCCTGTTGTTTGACAGGTGGCTGGAGCAATTCCGGGAAGAAGACCGGGACGATGACTTGCGTCCAACCGACGACAATGGCCATCGACAGGGCGAAGAAGAGAAAAAGTCGCTTTTGTTCCATGGACTCACCGGCCGTCGCGGAGGCGATCACCCAAGAAGTTATCTAACTCCGGGATCGCGTAAATTTTCTCAATGGTCTTCTCGTAGTCGTATTCGACACGGCAGAATCGAACGACGACTGACGAATCATCGGCGGAATCATCCAGGATGACGTATGAAGATCGGCTATCCCCATTTCGGGGCTGGCCGACGGATCCGACGTTGACGAGGACTTTTTGCCCACCAAGCTGGTAGGCGAAGTCCACTTCCTCTGGAGCCAGGAAGTTCAGATTTTCGGTAAAGACACCAGGGATGTGGGTATGTCCCTGGAAGCAGTATTTCTCCACGAGCGCGAAAATTCGCTCCATCTTGCGCTGGTTGTAAATGTCCTCGGGGAAGACATATTCGTTAAGCGGGTTACGGGCAGAACCGTGCACAAACAGGAAGTTCGGTTCTCGGTGGATGCGGGGGAGTTCTCCCAGAAAGTCCCAACGCTTCTCATTCCCTTTCGGATCACCGGTTTCGAGCATTTTGCGCGTCCAGAAGATCGCGCGTTCTGCGCCGGCGTTGAATCCCTCCGGATCGAACAGAGCTCCCTGGTCATGGTTCCCCAGCAGACACATGTGGGTGTCCATCACCAAATCGATACACTCCCTCGGGTTGGGACCGTATCCAATGACATCACCAAGGCAGTAGATTTCATCGATCCCGCGTTGCTGGATGTCAGCCAGGACCGCCTGAAGGGCCTCAATGTTGCCGTGGATGTCACTGATGATGGCGCGCAACGCAAATTCACTCCCGGAATAAACCGTGGACCAATTCTCCCGCAGTCCGGCCACCACGAGGAATCCGAAACGCGAGTTTAGTTCCCCTGTCTGCGGAGGGTCAAGCGGAGGGGCAAAATTGGGGTGTGGGGCGATTCCCCGTCCGGTGAAACATTTGGGCACACGGGGCGTCCCACATCATCGCATCGACAACACCGGTCCGCATGTTCTCTCGGCCAAAGGGCTCCTGAACGAAAGTTGGGAACCCGCCAGCAGACGATTCCTGACGGTTTCCCTTCAATTCTTTCGGCTTGTAGCGATTGTTCCGACAACGGAGGGAGGGGGATTTTCGACTGCTGGTCAATGTTTGTTGACCCTGCTCAACCTGTGACCTAGGTTTTCGTGCCCTCACGGAAACAGGTTGCCGATTGGCGACGTTCCGCCCGCTTCCGCAACCGGACTGGCCTTGCGGGACGCCCGCCGCTCTGGGCGCCCCGGGCAGTCGGATTACTCTGAGGGAATTCGCTTTCGAGAGAGAGATTGGCCTGCTGATGAAAACAAACACTGGTTCTCTGCTT
>CALJUK010000791.1 GCA_937975745.1 uncultured Planctomycetaceae bacterium
CGATGTCATACAAAAATATCCCCAGCACTCAAAGAGTATTGTCCACACCGCCTAGCGCTGGGAACGGGTCAGCCAGCGGTCGAGTTGGTTGGCGAACTCCTGCCGATCTTTCGCAGAGAAATTCGCCGGGCCACCGGTCACCATTCCGCCGCCACGGAGTGAATCCATCAGATCTCGGGCCGCCAGCCGTGCGCCCACGTTGGCTGTCGTGTAGAGTTCGCCCCGCGGATTGAGCGCCTCTCCACCCTTGGCGACCACGTCTGCGGCGAGGGGAATGTCGGCTGTGATGACCAAGTCGCCCGGTTGCACCAGTTCGACGATCTTCTGATCGGCGATGTTCATTCCCGCCCCAACAAGCAGACTGTCGATGAAGTCGGATCGGGGAGTGTGGAGCGGCTGGTTGGCGACGAGTGTCACCTTCGTCCGTGTCCGTTTGGCGGCACGATACAGGACGTCCTTAATGTCCGCTGGGCAGGCATCCGCGTCGACCCAGATTTGCATCGGTTTGATCTCCGTCGACTCTACCTGGCGCATCGCGGCCCGGTGACGTAACGGCTCACAAAAAAAGACACCTCGAGCAAACGATGCTCGAGGTGTCTTTCTGTGGGTGATGACAAGTGCGGGCCAACGCTTGCCATCGTCGGCTCCTTGTCGCACAGATCATGCCGAAACTTTGGAATATTCTTAAGTGGCTGTGGTAAAACAGGATGTGGCAATTGGTCGTTCTTGCTGGTGGCAATGAGCCGCGTTGCAAAATGCAACAGTGTGGTGTTTCGCAACAAGTTCCGGCGGCTGATCTGTTTGTTCGGTCCGCCTCGCGTTCCCGTTATTTGTCCCAGCAATTCACGCAGTCGGCCTTCGTCAGAGGTGGCAACTCCGTTCACCCCGTTTGGCCAGGTACTGCTGGTGGTAATCTTCCGCCGGATAGAACGGACCGGCCGGTTCGATTGCTGTCACGATCGACCTTCCGAGCTTGCCCGACGCGTCCAAGTCCGCTCGGGACTTTTCGGCCAACTGCTGCTGGCTGTCGTTGTGATAGTAGATCACCGATCGGTATTGAGTGCCGAAGTCCGGTCCCTGGCGATTGAGTGTTGTGGGATTGTGCATCCGCCAGAATGCGTCGAGTAATTGGTCGTAGCTGATTCGGGCCGGGTCGAATTCAACCTGTGTGACCTCAGCGTGGCCTGTCTGACCGGTGCAGACTTGCTTGTAAGTGGGATTCGCAGTCGTTCCACCGGTGTAGCCGACGGTTGTTTTTGTGACGCCGTCCAATTCTGCAAAGGCCGCTTCCACTCCCCAGAAACAACCCGCGCCGAATGTCGCCAGTTCCATCGTCGAGTCTCCTCGATTGTAAGGGATGCCTGCGTGAATTCTTGCCGGTCCCGAGTGAGAATCAAGATGTTAATCCAGCAGGGATGTCTCGCTGGGCTGGACCTCGATTTGGCGAATCAGTTCCAGCACGAATGGTTCGTCCAGTCGCTGGGCGATGTAACGGGCCGGACTGAAGTCCTGCGAGCGGCTGAACTCGTGCGGAACCGACACGATATACGCACCCGCATCGGCGGCGGCACGGGTTCCCGCGCCACTGTCTTCCAGAACGAGCATTTCGTGGGGAGCCACTCCCAACCGCTCGGCTGCCGTCAGGTAGATTTCCGGATGGGGCTTTCCGCGGGAGACGTCTTCGGCCGTCAATGTGGTCTGAAATCGGTGCGTCAGATCGAATCGCTGGAGCAGATCAGTCAGGTAATTACGATGAGACGAGGTCGCGACCGCTTTGGGAATACCGTGGGCCTCGACGTGTTCGAGCAATTCAAACAGCCCGGGCATCGGCGCCAGCATGTCGGGGAGGTAGCTTGCAAAAATCGATTCCGACTCTTCGAGCAACTCCTCCACGGAATCATTCAGCGAGTGCATCTCGATCATGGCTGAGATGGCTTCGGCCGCGCGTCGGCCCATCATCTGCTGGCGGAGTTCGTCGGTCCAGCGATGTCCACGGCGGCGGAGCAGCTCTTCTCCGGAGCGAGAAAAGACCTCCTCGGTATTGAACATCAAACCGTCGCAGTCGAAGACAACAGCCCGAATCACCGGCACGTCGGCCGTCATTGTACGGACTCCCTTTGCTCGAAAAACATTGCAGCGCACGTCAGTTGGTTGTCGGTTGAACGCGAAGAAATTCTGGCGGAGGTTCGTTGCGGTAGCTGAGGTCCAGCAACTCGATCGGATGCACCGTCCAGAGTGGTTTCCCGGACTTGCGGATGGCCGCCTGGATCTGAAGTGTGCACCCCGCATTCGCCGAGAGGACCACTTGGGCGCCGCTGGCCAGAATGTTGTCGAGCTTCCGTTGTGCCAGCCGATCGGCCATGTCGGCTTCCGTCAGATTGTAGCTTCCTGCGGCACCGCAGCAGATATCGGACTCGGCCAACGGGACGAGTTTCAGGTCTGGGATCAATTCCAGCAGATCGCGAGGTTGCTCGCGAATTCGTTGGGCATGCACCAGATGGCAGGCGTCGTGGTAGGTCGCTTTCAAGGGAAGGCTGCCGGTCGGTTGGACCGGCCCCAGTTCCATCAGAAACTCAGAAACGTCACGCATCTTGCCGGCCAGGGCACGCAGGGCGGTCTGTTGCTGTGGATTCTCGCGGCAGAGTTCCTCGGCAATGTGCTTATACTCTTGTACCAGCGCGCCGCCGCCGGCCACGTCCACGATGATCGCGTCCAGACCATCCACCGGGAACGCTGCCACGTTCTGCAACGCAAACTTCAGTGCTTGTTCCGCCGTACCACTGTGATAGTGAATCGCCCCGCAACAGACTTGGGTTGGGGGCACGACCACTTCGCAGCCGTTCGCCTGCAGCACACGAGCCGTCGCGCGATTGGTCGGCGAGAAAACAGCCTCTGCAACACAGCCGGTAAACAATCCGACCCGAGCCCGTTTGGTGCCCTGTGCCGACAGGACAACCGGGAGTGCACGCTCGGGACGCGGCAGCGGTGGCAGTAACCGTTGCATCCGCCGTAATTTCTTGGGGAAAAGCGAAAACAGTCCCAATGTTTCCGCCAGACGGTCCAGTCCCAATCGCTGTGCCCAGCGTGCCGGTGCAAGAGCCCACTTCATCCGGTTGGGATACGGGAACAGGCCATACAGAATTCCGCGGTGAAACCAAGACCGGGTGACATCCTGTCCGGCGAGGCTGGCCTGTTCTTGCGTGGCCGCCCGAAACGGTTCGATCAGCCGACCGTATTGAACGCCCGAAGGGCACGCTGTCTCGCAACTGCGGCAGTCGAGGCAGAGGTCGAGGTGCCGTTGCACTGTGTCACTCAGCGGGAGTTTCCCGTCGGCAACGGCCCGCATCAGGTAAATGCGTCCGCGCGGGCTGTTATTCTCGTCCCCCGTTTCCAGGTAGGTCGGACAGGCCGACGTGCACAGACCGCAGTGGACGCAGTCGAGGAAGCGATCGTACTCGACGTGGTCAAGCACCCTCTCCGCCATCGACTTGTCCGCTGGTGTCGGGGAACTGGTCATATTCAAGGGTATCTTTCGGTCGCCCTCAGTCCGCCAGGCTCAGGCGAGCGGGTGGAACGAGGTCACGGAATTCAGTCGTTACAGTTGCCAGTTTTTACGAAATTCAGGCTGGGCCGAATTCTGCGTGTATGGCTTTCGGTCTCTAGTGCCTGGTCGGGCCTTAAACTTCGGGTTCAATAGGTTGGCCCGCGGCTCGTTGGTCGCTCCATTCTCGTTTCTCGACCCGCATCTTATGGTTTGACACAACACTAGTGGGTACGGGCTGCCGGTTCGACGAAAAAACGACCAGGGTTCAGCAGATGGTGCGGGTCAAACGACTGCTTGATTTTCGATTCCCACTGGCGTTGGCCTCCCGCCGGACCAAACAGACTCAGCTCGGCCTTCCACTCGGGCGGGCACTGCAGCACCGTGACGCAACCGTCCCATTTGGCGGCGAGCCGCCGCAAGTCTTCGAGCGTCGTTTGGGCGTGTTCCAACGTGGCCAACTCGTCGGGAAAGTGTCCCAGAACGACTCCGTTGGCCGCATGGGCCTGCAGCGAGATTCCCCTGGCGGCCGCTTCAGTCCAGAACGCGGACAGACCCGATGGTCGCACACCCGCTTGAAACGTCAATGGTTCTTCGGACGCGGTGGAAAATTCAGTCAGTGCTGTTATTACGGGCTGGCAGTCGTCGTCGAGAATTTCGACGAGATCTGTCGGTCCGAATTCAATCAGTTCGTCTTTGAGAGTTGCCAGCTGCCAGCTGACTTCTCGGGGACCACCCTCAACGCCGATTCCGATACAGATTCCGCCGTCATGGCAACTCAGGTCTGCATGCACCGCCGAATCGATATGTCGGGCAGCGACGGACTTCAGCAGTTCGATCAGATGCGGTCGAGTTGCGGAGGTCAGTAATCGCTCGATGGCTCGATCGGCGGTTTGAATGTCGGGCAGGCTGGCCCATAGCAAGGCTGACGATTCAGGAATGGGGCGAAGTTTGAGCGTCAACTCGGTAATGATGGCCAGGGTTCCCATCGATCCGACAAGCAGTTTGCAGAGGTCATAGCCGGCCACGTTCTTGACGACGCGACCTCCCGCCTTGAATAGCCGCCCCTGACCATCGACAGCCGAGATGCCGATCACGTAGTCGCGCATCGTTCCCAGTCCGATGCGTCGGGGGCCGCTGACATTGCACGCCGCCACTCCACCCAGCGTGGCCCGATGCGCCTGTGGCACATCCACCGCCAGTTGCTGCCGTTCGGCTGCCAGTGTCGCGGCCAGTTTCTCGATGCGAATGCCCGCCTGTACGGTGATTGTCATGTCACGGGCAGGATAGTCGACGACTCGGCTCAGTTGTGTCGTCGAGACAGGGACCGAACCGCTGACCGGATCATAGCCAAACTGCAGAGACGTCCGACCGCCAGCGGGCAGAAGCGGCCGGCGATCGGTGGCGGCATTCTCAGCCAGCAAGCGGCTCAGCTCCGCCGGGGTCGCGGGGACGTGTTCTTCGGTATTGTCCGAGGTGAAAGACTTCATCGGAACGTCGTTCGCGAGTGTGTCGGTTATGGGTGTGTCAGGGGCAGGTCTGCTGGTCGCCGAGAGACGGTCTCAGGCGAGTGGCCTACATTGGCGCTTTGCGGCCAGGTTTGATCTGAGGGACTTCCTCCATCCCGCAGGCGCCGGCTGTCGGCAGAAGTTTACTCGGGCTGCATCGGCCATCCGGATTGAGTGCCGCCCGCAGGTCAGACATCACGGCCACGTCCGATTCGCCAAACAACTTTTGCATGAAGCTTAATTTCTCGACGCCGATGCCGTGTTCGCCGGTCACGCTGCCCCCGAGTTCGATGCACTTATCCAGAATCTCGTGACTCGCCTGGAGGACTCGCTGAGTCTGCGCTTCATCCCGTTCGTCAAACAACAGGATCGGGTGGATATTGCCATCCCCCGCATGAAACACGTTGACAATCCGCACGCCGTGTCGATGACCGCAGTCGATAATAAAATCAAGAATTTCAGGCAGGCGTGTCCGGGGGACAACTCCGTCCTGGGTGCAGTAACTCGGGCTAAGCCGTCCGATGGCACCGAACGCCTGTTTGCGGCACTTCCACAACTTCTGGCGTTCCTGCGGAGAGTTGGCCGAACGGACTTCCCGTGCGCCGGACTCACGGCAGAGGTCAATGATCTTCTTCGCTTCGTCATCGACACCGACTGCCAGACCGTCGACTTCAATCAACAGGACAGCACCTGCATCCAGCGGGAAACCGAACTGGAAGGCGGCTTCGAGTGCCTCGACAATCCCCTGGTCCATCATTTCCAATGCGGCCGGAACAATGCCGGCGGCAATGATGGCCGAGATGGCTTCCGTCGCCTGGCGGACAGTCTCGAAGACGCCCAGCATCGTTCGAAAAGCGGCCGGGTCGCGAGTGAGCCGGACGATTGCTTTGGTGCAGATGCCGAATGTTCCTTCGCTGCCAACGAACAGTCCGGTCAGATCGAGTTCCGGTCGACTGTCTGCGACACCACCCAGTTGGATGACCTCCCCTTCTGGCGTGACGACTTCCAGGCCCGTAACATGGTTGACCGTCACACCATATTTCAGTGTATGGGGACCGCCAGAATTTGTGGCGACATTTCCACAAATCGTGCAGGCTCCCTGGCTGGATGGATCGGGAGCGTAGTGGTAGCCGGTTCCCTGCAGAGCGCGTGTCAGGTGGGAATTCACCAGCCCGGGTTCAACAATGGCGTAGCGATCCCGCAGGTTGATCTCCAAGATGCGCTGCATCCGTGTGAGCGTAATCATGACCCCGCCACCGACGGGAAGGCAACCGCCGGCGAGACTTGTCCCGGCACCGCGGGGGACAAATGGAACGTCGAATTCGTTGCAGATGCGGACAATCTGAACGACCTGTTCGGTTGTTGTCGGAAACAGGACGACATCGGGGGCCTTCTTCTCGATCACGAAACCGTCACACTCGAAGACCAGCAGTTCGTCTTCGCGGGACAGCATTCCGTCATCGCCGACAATCGCACGGAAACGCTCGAGCATCTGCGCACCGGCAGACTCTGTTCCGTCGGTTGGGCCACCAGAAATTGTTCGCAGGGTAGACATGCTTGGCTGTCGCCACCGTGCGGTTGGTACCGCATGAGTCATAAGTCGTTCGGTCGTATGGTGCCTCGTCAGGCCTCAAATGGCGAGTTTACCGGTGTGGCCCGCGGCTCGTTGGCCGCTCCATTCTCGTTTCTCGACCCAAATCTTAAGGTTTGACACAACACTAGTAGTTGAATCCGTTCTTGCGGATGTGGACGTGCGGCTGATCGTCTGCAGCCGTCGCCCCACTTCCGCCGGCAATAATTTCTACCGCGTAAATTGTGTGATCGCCTGTGGTCATTTGGCCGCGGACGACTCCTTCCAGGTAGCCGAATGCGTCGGTCAGAATTGGAAGGCCAGTCCGCTCTCGCCGAATATTCAGGCCTTCGAATGCAGGTTCGTCGGGCTCGAATCCGGCGGCAAACTGCTTCAGCAGGTTTCGGTCACTTGTCCCCAGCAGGTTCACAACCACGTGCGGCTGTTGCGCCAGCCAGTCATTGAGGTATCGCTTACGGTTGACCGCCAGAGTGATCATCGGCGGATCGAATGAAGCCTGCTGTACCCAACTTGCCAGCATTCCTGTTTCTTGTCCGGCCCCATTTCCCGCGGTCACCACAGCCACGCCGCTGGGAATTCGTCCCAGGACCGGTCCGACTGCCTCGCGGAGTGCATTATCGGCCTGTGTGGCTTCGGAGACTTCTGGATTGGTACCGTCTGGCATGGAAGGGCTCATTGTCGGCTGGATCTTAGGTGTCGAAAGTCGTTCGGACAGCGCACGGAATTTCACCCGTTCGATGCCCGGACTGATGACATTGTAGGGAACTCGCGCCGCCCTGCCAACGACCGCCCG
>CALJUK010000792.1 GCA_937975745.1 uncultured Planctomycetaceae bacterium
TGTTCGCAACTCTACGACTGAAGCTGACTGCGTAGGCAGCCATCGCTCGCCGGGACAGGTCTGCAATCCATCTTTCGAGAGCACGTTTGCGTCACCGACAACCAAGTCGACTCCCCACCCGAGGGCAATCAACCGCCTCGCCGCGTGCATCAACGGTGCGATGGGAGCGGAAGCGTCTGGCGCGAAGCCATTCAGCTTCCATGCGAAGTACACGGTATCGCCGCCACAGAGGCGAGTCGGGCAGACTGTCTTCATTGTGCGGTGTTTTGCCGGACTGGAGTCACTGCTGCCGAAATAGTTCCCTCTCGACCAAGCTCTACCGACAATGTCCATCGCGTTGTTTGGAACCGACAGGCAATACGGACTGGCCTTTGCGGATGTCGGAGCGAGGATCAGCGGTGGATTCTGTTGTTCAAGCCATTGCAGCGCCTGGTCCAAGTCTCCGTCTGCGCCAACCTGGTCTGCGTTCGCAGCGACCATGGCCTGGAACAGACGTAGCGGGGACGGAGGCCACTCTGGTTCACCGCCGTCACGGCGACCGTGAAACCGCTGGTCGAGAAATGTCACACTGATGCAAAAGTAATCTGACATGATAGGCTCCAGGGGTCAGTCCTTCTTCTTGACGTCGGCCTTGGCCTTCTTCTTGTCGAATTCGACTGTGCGGTCATCACCCGTGCCGAATGCATTCGCGGCGGCGGATGCAAAGGCGATAGCCGTTTCGTGTGAGATCGAGGCTGACTCGCGGCGACCGTCGCGATACACTTCCTTGAATTCTCGCGGCTTGTCCAGATCGAGTACCAGATTGCAACCTTGCCGCAGGTAGCTGCATGTATTGGCAGTCAGGGCCACGACGGAAAGCCCTAGGATGTAACGTCGCAACGCGAGAGTCCGCTCAGGATCACTGGCCTTGAGGAGTTGCAAGGCTGCGAGGCTGAGTGTGGCATCCCGGCGGACGCCTCCGGTGGCGATCACGCCGCCATGCGACCCAGATGCAGGGTTGTGGACGAATCCGCGCTGGGCCAGAGGGCTCTTCTTACTCCCTTCGGCCTTCGTCTTCTCTGCCTCGCTGAAAACGTCCAGTTCTGAGTAGTCGATCGGTGGAATGTAGACGGCTCCGCGTGTGAGTCGTCGAACGTCGTAGGCGCGAACGGTTGAGGCAACAAGTCTCGGCAACTTCGCTTGTGTGTCACGAGAGTCCCAGACACCGAAGACGAGCGACGTCGGGGCGAGTTTCGCCAGTGGCTCAGCGTCCCCCATTAGGACCGCCTCGAAGGCTGTATGCAGTTCGTCTTGAAGCTCAGAGCAGCGGAGGAGCGCATCCCCGGCACGGTGTCCGGCTTCAAGAATGTTGATTTCTTTCTCTCCGGCCTTAACGATGATCTGGGGAATGAGGCCCGCGTATTTCTTTTCGGCGAAGATCGGTTCGATTCTATTGGCCTGCGAGCCAACGCTGTCGATTAGGCAGACGTTCCCGTCGTCGCCAAAGGTGTCGACATTGTAGCCACCCGGAAAGCCATCACCGGATGCGAATGTGGGTGGAAAGACGATTCCGTCTTTGCCTTCGACGGGTACTAGATACTCTCGAATCACCAGTGCGGCCGGTCCATCGAAACCATTTAGCCATGTATCGTACTGATTGAGTGTCTCTGTCATCAGATATCTCCTACTGGGGTGGCGGGAAGAAAGGCCTTCATGTACTTGGTGCGGTCCAAAAGTCGAAACTGATAGCTTCTGGCTCCCGGCGACCGCAGAACTCCCATCGCGGCAACTGCAGCAACCGGAGGTGAAAATGGCGTGTGCCACGTGTGAAACACAAAGGTTCCATCGACACGTCGGGGTAACAATCGGAAACGCTGCATTCCAACAAACGCGAAGAACTCAAGTGCTGGCCTTGTCGAGGGGCTTTCTTTGATTACGCGACGCAGATCGTATGTGCTGAAGCCTGCATCAAGCGCCGTGCTTTGACATTGCGTATGCGAGTCGAAGAACAGCGGTAATCCATCGACTTCGACGGCGCGTTGAAAGATGTCATCAAATGGTGGAACTTTCGAGATCTCCGCAACTGCAGATCGAAGAGGTCGTACAATGTCGACAATAAATTGCTTTGCGGCCCATGTCTTCAGAGCAGTTCGATTGTTGTATTCATCTCGCCACCAGTTGAGCACGATGTTAAATGGGGCACCGAGCACGAGTGACTCGGCCTGCCACATTGCCCGGAGACTTTCTTTCTCGCGCTGGTCTTGATCCGAGAGCGATGATTTCTTCGCGCTCATTAGCGTACCGAGTCGCCTCAGGCCTTCATCACCAACCGAACTCCTTAGTTCAGAATCAATGAGCGACTGAAGGAGTCTTGTCATCTCTCCGGTGCATGCAATGCAAAATGTATCCTCGTCGAACCAAGCCTCTGCCCCCGGCCAGAGGCGATCCGCCAACTCAAACAGGCCACAACAGGCAAAGAATTGGCCGGGATTGGTCAGGTCGACCTGCACAGTGATGTTCGGTTTTGTTGTTGTCATCGAAGTCTTCCGAGTTCCTCAGTTCCCCTTGATTCAAATTCGCCGGGGGCGGATAATGATGTCATGAACATTCGCGGCAAGGTTCAAAATGGGGTGATCGTGCTGGCGGAGGGGTTCCTTTTGCCTGAAGGAACCGTTGTCTCCATCTCGTGCGAATCGCCCGTACCGGTGGTGACGGAGGATCGTCGAGTGACCTTTCCTCTGGTCCGGTCCAGCCATCCGGGTAGCCTGCAGTTGACCGGCGAGAAAATCG
Source organism: uncultured Planctomycetaceae bacterium (assembly GCA_937975745.1). Taxonomy (GTDB): domain Bacteria; phylum Planctomycetota; class Planctomycetia; order Planctomycetales; family Planctomycetaceae; genus CALJUK01. Next base: position 2,770 of record CALJUK010000792.1, read on the forward strand.
CTGAAGTCCTGGATGCCGAAGATGCTTCTTCCGGACATTAACGTCTGGCTGGCGCTGGCGTTCGAGGTCCACTTTCACCACTCGGCCGCAAAGGCGTGGTTCGAGTCGATCGGTAGTGAGGGGTGCGCCTTCTGCCGTTTGACGCAGCAGGGCTTTCTCCGCCTGGCAACGAATCCTTCTGTATTCCAGGACGACGCCGTCACGCTGGAGAATGCGTGGCTGTTGTACGATGAGATGTTGCAGGATCCGCAAATCGTATTCGTCTCGGAGCCGGTCGGAATCGAATCGCACTGGCGGCAATACACACAGCGGCGTTCTTTCTCGCCCAAGGTGTGGAACGACGCGTATCTGGCGGCTTTCGCCCGGGCCGCAGGGTTGGAATTGGTGACATTCGACAAGGGATTCCGGCAGTACAGCCAGATCGACTGCCAAATTCTCACGTGACTGTTCCGGGTCAAACCATCGCGTCATGAGTTGCCCTCCTCCGCCTGTGGAGATGGGTTGGCGCTCGCAGACCAATCTGCTGCACGCAGAATGGATTCAAGATAGGCCAATCCCCAACGACCGTATCGTTGCTGTAATCGGGCATACCGACGCATAACGTCGATTGCCGTCTTGGCCGCTGTTTCCGAATTGTGATTGAGGTCGATTGTCCCCTCTGCAAGGAAATGCGGACGAGCAAAGCCGTGGTGAGTCGCGATCAAATGCAAAACGACGTCTTGCAGATGCGGCGAGAGTCCGGCAACTTCCGAGAAATATTCCTGCTCCGGATCCATTGCATCGAGGAGTGAGCCAAATTCGTGGCGATAGTCGTTGCGGGTGCGGGGCTGCCAAGCGGGTCCGTCGTCGGGTTTACCGGGCTTTGCGTACCAGATTTGGGGCGTAGGATTCCCGATGGCACGTTGCCACATCTGGCGTTTCTTCCCGAGGTCATGCAGTCTGGCTGCCAGGACGAGGGCTCGCTTCAATTCGTCGGGAAACCTGAGGGCGTCGACGATCTGCGCGGTGCGTTGGACCACGTCCTCGGTGTGATGCTCCCAGGTGATCGGCTTTCGAGATGCGAGGGTTGCATTTTCGACGTCACGGGGCCGAACGAACCAATGCCAGTATCTCCAGCCTGCGGTGACTTCGTCAGATACTGTTTCTGTGTTCGATTCTGCATCTGGTTCCGATCCGTCGTCCTCGTCTTCGGCTAGTGCTTGCTCGTCGTTCCAAGGTGCGAGGTCGACTGTTCGGATCAACGTCATATTGTCAGGTGGTGGAGGCGGTTCATGCGAGTCGCTGAGTAGACGTTGTCGCCGAGGCGAGTCCTGTTCGTTGACCCATTTGTCCGCCACGTCGTGCGCGTCATCCGCTGTTCCGTCGAGTAATCCATTCGCCAGTCCGCCCGCGTTTGGTGGTAGCAAGATGGTTGCATCGCGGAGAACATTGAGAATCTGTTTCTTGTCGTTTTTTAGCAGCGTGTCGAGTGTCGTCACCGCCATCTCGCCCTGGGCACTGACGATCCAGAGGTTCGCCAGTTCGCTGGTCGACCGACGCTTTTGTATCTTCTGAAGTGCATCGAGCACGCGGGTGCTGACGTCGCTGAGCAATTCGTGTGGCTTCAGCGGATAGTCGTCGAGCAGTGATTGAGGAAAGTCGCTGCCGTAATCCTCGAGCATACGGCTATTGATTCGCTCGACGTCATCTCTCCAGGCGACCGACGTGCGTGGTGGCTCCCATTCGGCCACTCCGTGTAAGTATTCTGCGACTGGCGGCCGACCGGGCATTCGGCCACGAATCGACGTCATCGCCCAGGCGTCAAACAGAATGTCCGTGGCCGGCAGAATCGTTGGTTCCGGTGAGAAGGCTTCGGCAGTCTGGTCGGACCGCAGCCGTGTCAACGCCAGAGGACTTGCGTCGCCATCCAACTGGTTGAGGAGTTTCAACGTCGCCCGTCGCACTGGGGTCAGTGTGTCGTTGTCGTCAAACGAGTTTGGATGAACGACGTCGATTCTCGTGTTAATGCAGTTACCGAAGCGGTTGACTCGACCAAAACGCTGGACCATGCTGTCGAATGTAGAGAGGTCGCAGACGATATGGTCGGCCGAGAGATTCACTCCCACCTCTCCGGCACTCGTGCATACGAGGTAGACCGTTCCTTCGGCGGGCGTGACATCTTCGGGGCGGTCAGCGTCAGGCAGAAATCGGATGAATGCCGGGTCACGCACCAATCCATCGCGTTCGTAGCCGCGCATTGTGCCGGTGAGTTGTCGCACCTGATCGACGGACACGCCGTTCTTCTTGTCCGTCAGTTTGTGGCCAACCTTGTTCACGTCATCGATGGTCCGCACGAAGATCAACACGGCGGCGCTGGAGTCCTTGTGCGTCAGCGCCAAGTCCGCGACCTTGTCGGCGAGTTTCTTTTCATCATCAATCGCGTGAAGGCGAAGTGACTTCTTTGCGGTCGATCTTCGCCACACATGATGGATCGGCTCGGTTGGCGGATTGGGATTGGTGACCGGCGGTTTCTTCTCCTCATCCGTCAGCCCGAACGCGCCTTCGCCGTTCTCGGCGGTGTTCCGCGCCGTCGCCGACAGGGCCATCACGCGCAGGCCGGGCCAGGGCAGGTCGCCGTTCCGCGTGCGTGCCCTCGCTTGTTCGCAGTGAATGGCCTCGATGAGTTTCTGGAATGCCGGTTCCAAGTGTGCTTCGTCGTGCACGAGGAGTGCATCCTGGCCAAGAAATCCCGCGTGCAGTGGGCGGCTCTTGAAGCCGATGCGGTAGCCGCTAAACAACAGCCGACTTCCGATCATATCGACCGTTCCGCAGATCACAGCCGGACGCGACGGATCGGAGAACCACTCCTGGTTGTCGGCGAACTGGCCGCGTAGAGTGCTGACAGCCAAAGGTGGCTGACCATCTACCAGCGGTATGCCGCACAATGCCTGCAGTGGAGTAGAGAGTCCGGAGCCGTCCAGCCTTTCTGCTAGCCTCTTGACTTCAATTGTCGTTTGATCGACGACAGTTCGACGATTGACGACATAGACAAGACGCCGCGGCAGTTTCGCCCCTGCGGCCATTGCGATCAGCCAGAGCGCAATAACACTTGTCTTCCCAAGCCCTGTTGGAATGTCGCAGGTGTCGGGAACGTGCCCCTTGAGGAACCAATCCGAATACAGCCTCTCCTGCCAGGGAAACGGTGGATGCCCCGTCAAATCAGTGAATGTTTTCTTCAAATTAGGCTCGCTCACAGTATTCAAGTCCCACCCTGGAAAGCAATCGCTTCGTGCCCTTCACGTTTTCTGTGATTCATCCACCTCATACATCCCTGCCATCTCCCGCAGGTCGGCGAGAATTTCTTCCCGCAGCTGCTTCGGCCTTAACACGACCGCGTTGGTTCCGAAGCTGAGTATCCAGCGTTTGATCTCGTTCGTGTCGCCCAGGACGAACTCGGCAACCAGACTGCCGTCCTCCTCCCGTCGCAGTCGTTGGCTGTGATGCCAGCGGGACTCTTCCACATACCTCGCCACTTCGGCAGCGAAGCGAACTCGCACCGTCACGCCTTGGCCATCGCCACGAAAGATTCCGAACGAGTCGGCCAGATGTTTCTGCAGGTCGAATTCCGCCGGACGAGAAAACGGAAACCGTTGCAACTCGACAGCGTCAATGCGGTCGACCTTGTAATGCCGAACTTCGTCGTGCAGGACGGCATGTGCCACCAGGTACAGCGACTGCCGATGAAACACGATGCCGTAGGGGTGCACGTCGTATGTCACCGGCTCGGTGGACTGAAGCGACTGATAGGTAATGAAGGCGACTCGCTGGTCTTCAATCGCCACCATCAGTCCGTCGATGATTTCCGCCTTGCGGGAGTAATCGGCTGCACCGAATGCCGTGTGATGAAACGCAGCCGCCATCTTTTCCAGGTAGCGGAGGGCAGGTTCGCCAAGCGTGGCTCGAATCTTGCGAAAGCTGCTCTGGGCGCTGGTCCAGAATTGGGTGCCGGCCAAGGGTTCCAGGTGGCGTCGGCCCAGGTAGAGTGCGATCGCCTCGTCCCAGGTGAAATGCAATGGCGGCGATTGGGTGTCAGAGCCGAGCCGCCAGTGTTTGCGGCCGTGCGTCGAAGTCTCTTCGGCCAGTGGAAAACCAAGCTGTCTGAGCAGCTCCAAATCGCGGCGGATGGTGCGTAGGCCAACACCGGATTCGTCAGCCATTTCGCGGACCGTCAGCCCATTTCGGCGGGCGGACAAGGCGCGGAGTAGCAACCATTGTCGAACGAGGGGCGTTGCGTCAGAAACCATGGCGTCCTGCCACGTACGAATCGTCGGTGTGGGTCAACTTCACGGGTGCATCGTAACGACGGCAGCTACCAGATCGTGTCCAACCTGGCGCATGTATACATTCTGCCGTGGCCGGAATCTATGGGGTAAACCGCAGAATGAGAGAGAAGTTGGTCAGCCGATCAATCCAAGAGAAGAGTTCACAACCCCAAGATCGCCAGCATCGAACCACAGATCCGCGATACGGACGTCGCACTGCCGGACAGAATCGCGCTGTATCCGGGGTGTTCGGCCTGGCACGGTGATCGCAGGTCTCATTTGTGTTCAGCCCGACCAGTGCGTGCCGAGAACTTCGTCTGCTTGATAAGTACCGGCGTAGTTGAGGACACGACTATACCGAAT
>CALJUK010000793.1 GCA_937975745.1 uncultured Planctomycetaceae bacterium
TTTCGGTATCTCTCGACAAAGCAATTGCTCGACCGAATCCGCAATCCGGCGATTGGTGCAAGTTCGATCCGACGACAAGTTCTTCACCTGCACGAACGAATGACCCGGCCGATCAACCATCTGATTGGGATTCTGCTCGCCATTCCTGTAGTTGTCCGAAAAGAGAGCTACGGACTAATCATGAACGTGGCCATGAGCATTGCTGTCCTGGCCGTTGCCTTCGCCGTCACACAGGCATGCCTGTACCTTGGTTCGACCAATATCATTTCGGCTGAGGCCGCGGTCTGGCTGCCACTGATTGCGTGCGGAACCGCCTCCGCCTGGATGTCGGGCATGGTCCAGACCTGACGCGTCCCCATTCGCTGGACGCCCCTACAAAACGAAGGGGTGTCGACAGCGATCGCTGTCGACACCCTTTTCGGCAGGGATAGACGACTTCACGCCGTCTGGAGCTCGAGTTCACCCAGTTCCTCACGAAGCCGACTGCGGGCGGTGTGCAGCCGCCGCTTGATTGTCCCGACGGGGCTGGCAAAATCGTCACTCATTTCTTTGAGCGAGCGCCCTTCGACGTAGAATGCAATCAGCGTTTTGCGGTCGAGGTCTCGCAGACGTGACAGTCCGCCCCAGACCGCAGCGGCCCTCTCGCTTTCCAGCAGGCAATCCAGTGGGCTGTTCTCAGCCCCTTCTGTGTAGTTGACGGCTTCGTTTCCGTGGGAGACGTCAGGCGGGCGACGGACCGCCCGGTTGGTCGACATGCGGACGGTAATTTGTCTGATCTATCGGGCGAGTGGTGTCGGTTCTCGCAAGTGCATCAGGTTCCAGATCGGCTGGATCAGAACGTCCTGCACCGTTTCATACGCTTCGGCCCGATTACGTAACCTGCGCAACGCGATTGCAAACAAGGTCGGCTGGTAGCAGGCGGCCAACCGACCGAAGGCCTCTCGATCGCCGCGTTGCGCTAACTGCACCAGTTCGATGAGTTCAGAATCTTCCATCTCTGATCACGCTCCTGCCGGCGAAGCGCTTCCCGCTGCCGGACTCGTTCTGTTCGGGTTGAAAGGCTTTTTGCGTGCGCGAGGTCAGGCCGAAGCCACCTCCCGAACAGTCCAAGATCCGACAGGATCTTCCGACCGAACGGACACACCGTGGTACTTTCCGGGGAGGGATCATCGCGCGAAGTGTCGCGTAGAACTCCACCAGAAGCGTCAAGCCAGATTGCCTACCGCGAGATCACTTAGAGGTATCGGTCCGGCGCAGCAAATTGGGCGCGTTGGGTGCCAGCCGGTTGGCGGTCCAGCGTGGCCGGCGCGTGATGCGTGTGGGCCAGGGCTGGTACCGCTACGACAGCGGGTTGGCCAACTACGTGTGCGAGATAACTCGTGCACGACCGTAGCCAACAACCAAACCACGATAGACGTCCCGAATCTGCGCAGGGCATCAACCGCCATGGACGACGCATAACAGCAACGCGACCCGAGAGAACAACGACGATGTCATTGATCGAAGCGGGAATGGAATTCGCGATGGCCATCATGCACCTCCTGCGGGATACCGCAGATACCTGAACGCAAACAGAAGCAGCATACTCACATCACCGGCAGGGCGGCCCCCAGGCGTTCTTCTCAAGCCAGGGTCAGCTGCCCAAAACAAGCGGTTGACTGCAACCCGTTGTCCGCCAACGTTTTCCCCCGAGACTGCCGGGCGGAAACGAGCTTCCTACGGATTCCAATCGGGCTGCAGGGTGTCGATAGTCCCAATGACGATCCAGCATGCTCGATGCCCGTACGACACGCTGGTCGAACGGACGGTTCGCCATTGTAGAGCGACTTCCTAGAAAAATCGACAGAAAGTTTTCCCACACGCCAGCCGCAATCATCGGGTTTGGCGGTCCAATTCCCCACCAGACACGCCACCGCCGGCGTGGGACGCCTCCGTGACCGTGTATCCCTTGGCTGTTACGCCACTTACAGGACACTCTCCCTTTTCTGGCGTCGCAACCGGAAAAGTTGGCCCAGTCCACCCCTTTTTCTGTCGTCACCCGTATTCTCAGTAAAGTCGGTCCAATCGGGTAACCGATACAAATCGTGGTATCCGATCCTGGATTGCGCCCGGGACTCCTCCCGTGGCCGCATCAACAATACCTCTGAGTGTGGCCTACGCTATGAACTTCTGTACCCGAACAGCTGTGATCCTGTTTGCCGCGTCATTTCTCGCCGGATGTTGTTGGGCTCCTGGACATTACGACCCCGTCACCGGAATGTCGTATGTCGGCAGTCTGCACTTTTGCCATCCCAATCCGGCCAAGGCGGCCTGTCGGGCCCAGATGCGGCAGCAGAGAGCCATGGAACAAGGTTGCGGATGCAACCATTGCGGGGGAAAGAACCTCAACCGCCAGATGCGACGCTGCCAACGCAAAATGTGTCGCCACAACCGACGCTGGGAACAATGTGGTCTCTGCGTCTCGACTTACGGTCCCATGCCGATCGACGGGCTCTGCGATCCCTGCGGTGTCTGCAACGACTGCTGCGGTCAATCAATGTACGCCCCCGCTGGCATGTCCTGCAGCACATGCGGTGACGGCGGATACATTCCGGCAGGCTACATGCCCGAGCAGGTCATGCCTGGTGGCATGATGCCAGGGGAAATCATTGACGGAGGCGTGCCACCCGTGGGGACTGTCGAAGGCGAAGACCTGGGGGCCTACTTCGATGGTGGTTACGACGGTGGCTACGTCTCAAGCACCCCTCCCGAACTGCACGGCGGCCAAGTCGTGTATGGCGGTGAGTACGCTGACGGTGGCGCAACGTTCTCCAATGGCCCCTCGATGCCCATGCCAAGCCACAACTGTCCGAATTGCCAGAAGTCCCACGCGACGGTCCCCTACGAAACCACACCGATCCAGCCTGTCCCGCAGCCCACTCCCGCCGACCCTCCGGCAAGCGGGCCGCGTGATGCCCAGCCAGCGGATCCAACACCCAATGCTGCCTGGCATACGCCGCCGAAGTGGGTTCCCTCACGGTTCTGAGAGTCACAGACTTGTTTGAGCCGTGCGATGTTCGGCCGTGGAGTGTAGGATGAAGCGAGACGTCGGCAGTGGCCGGCGCGCACTGACCAAAGCTTCTCGACCTCCATCCTACATGCCGAGGCCCGCATGCCACGTCCGCTCGTAACAGGCCGTCCCACTACGCAGTCCTCTCGCTTCAAACGCCCCGCCGAAGGCTCCGCATACCAGAACGGGCGTGCGCGTCGCTGGGGCATCTTGCTGGCAGCGTTGATGCTGCTGGCAAGTTCGGGCAGGGACCAAGCGTCTGCAGCGGAAGACGCCCCGAAACCCGATTCAGCCACCCGTCCCTCGGCACGCTGGGAGGCTTCAATCCAGGCGTTTGAAGCCCAGGATGCCAAGACGCCGCCCCCACAACACGCCGCCCTGTTCGTCGGAAGTTCGAGTGTTCGCCTGTGGGACTTGAAGTCCGCGTTCCCGGGTATTG
>CALJUK010000794.1 GCA_937975745.1 uncultured Planctomycetaceae bacterium
CGTCCCCGCCCTGCGCCCTTCTCCTCGCGTTTTCTACATTCGGCGATTCGTGTCATGAAGCCGACGTCATCACGTCCGGGGTTTTGCCTGCAGCTCGGGCGATCGGGACATCGTAGAAGTGACGGGAGCGAGCAGATGTTTGGAAGAATTCGCCGATCGGTGCTTGCCGGCTTCTTTGTACTGCTGATCGCGATGGCCGGGGGCTGCGGAACAGGCCGGATGTCGGCTGACAGGCTTTTCGGCGGCATTCAGGTGGGAGGAGGCGTTCCACCACAGACCGAGCCTCCGATTTCAGAGAGTCCTCCGCAGGCATCTACGGAACAGGCCGATTCCCGCTAGACAGGGTCTGACTGTGAGTTGCAAGGTGTTTCCCTGCCGGTGTCGCACTCTGGGAGGCAGCTCAGGGCATTAGGACTGGAGTGACTTGGATAAAGTCTGACTGTTCCGTGCGACTCGCTTCGGGCTGTACGTCGCATAGAACGGCGGGCTGAACGCTTCGCGACGGGAATGTCACTTCGGCGATGTCATCTGGTCTTTCGGACCGAATTCCGGGAAGGTGAACCATGTTGTCGCTGCGCTGGCGTTGAATCTACCAGCCCAGTAGAATGGGGGCATTCGGCGAGGCGACCAAGTCTGTTTGTTCGTCAGCCGCGCGACCTGTCCATTTCACGATCCGGAATGTCGGTCGCGCATGATCGACGAGGGTGTACCGGGCCATGAGCTACGAGTTCTGCCCGCTGAGTTGACGCCCTGTGTGAGCCCACTAGAATCGATCCGCTAGCGATCGTTGTCCGAACTAAGTCAAGACGCCGCCATGAGTCCGCGAGATGAGTCGATTGCGGAAATTGGTGAGCGAAGAGGAGCGGTGACCTGTGCAGGTTGAGATCACATGTCGTCACGGCCGTGTTTCTGATTCCGTCCGAGACCTGATGGTCGAGAAATCGGAAAAGCTGATCACATTCTTCGAACGTGTGACAGCCATTCAGGTAACCGTCGACTTTGAAGGCACTGACCGAGTGAAGGTTGAGTTGCTGGTAGACGCAGAGCACAAACACAATTTTGTGTCGCAGGATATCGGCGATAACGTCCTTGCGACATTCGATAGTGCGCTGCACAAGATGGAGCAGCAAATTCGGCGGTACAAGCAGAAGATTCAGGATCACCGTAGAGATACGCCCCTCAAAGATGCGGCCGCTCCTGCAGAAGAGGAAGAGTAATCGCAGGAGGGTTTAGCCGCCCGTCCGCAGTGCCTCGTGTTCGAGTTGTGTCTTGCGGTGGTCTGCGTGAGCAGGCTTTTGGGGCTCACAAATTACATTGATGGGCAGTGGCGAAAATGTGCCATTGTCTGAGACGTTTCTGTTAGACGGTTCGGCGATTGGCCGTCCGTTGTTAAAGAGTATCCACCTTGCTCAGCCATGGTATCTCGCGGTTTCGTGACGCGACATGCCGCCAAGGGAGTATCGCATGAAGCTGTGCGACTTCGTTGTCCCGAATGCTATTTTGCCCGACCTGCAGGTTTCCACCAAGGAGGAGGCTATTCTCGCAATGGTCGCCAGTCTGAAGGATGCAGGTTGTATCCAAGCAGCTGACGAAGAAGGGATTGTTGCGGCAGTCCTGAAGCGAGAAGAGTTGGGTTCCACTGGGATCGGCAACGGCGTAGCCGTACCTCACACCAAGCATCCGTCTGTGGATCATTTGATCGCGACGGTCGCTCTCGCCAAAGAGGGTGTTGATTTTGCGAGCCTGGATGGTGAGTCGGTCTATATTCTTTTCCTCTTGATCTCTCCTCCAGATCGACCGGGCGAGCATCTTCGCGGCCTGGAAAACATTTCTCGCCACCTCCGCAATCAAAATTTCTGTAATTTCTTGCGGCAGTCCAAGTCGCGGGACGACGTCGTTGAATTGCTGCAGGAAGCCGACAACAACCAGATCGACTGAATCTCATCGGTTTCTCTGCTGTCGCGTTTGAGTCCATGTCTGCCTTGGTTTCGGTCGCTGGCGCTTGGAATCTTCCGGTGGCCGGGGTCAGGGGGCTGGATCAGGGCGACGGCGAGCACATTCATCGTGCGTGTTTCATCTCTGCTGTCCAGGTTGGTGTGTTGTTGTGTCCGGCGGGAGCCACTGCCACGTCCCGGGTGCAAGATGTTCTAGACGAGGCGCCCTTTGCGGAAGATCGGCTGAAGTCCGACGCTGCGGGTGGACAAGTTAGCCTTATGCAGAACCCAACTCTCCGAGAAGAAGTCGTCGTTGCCATCGAGAATGGGCTCCACATGGTGCCCTGTTCTCGAATTGCGAGTTCAGTTCAGGGAATTGAGTGCTCCGTTCACATTCATAACGGCGACAAGTCTGTCGACGGGAAGAGCGTCCTGGATTTGATGACTCTCAACGCGGAACAGGGAACGAGGCTGGTCATTGAAACCAGCGGAAGCGAAGCGGCTGCTGCCATGGACCGCCTGAAGCGCCTGTTTGCGACGAATTTTGCTGCCGAGGGCTCTTCTGGGGCTGGCCATGCGGAGTGAATGCTGGTCAGGGCGGATTTCCTGTCTGATGGGGCGGCGGCCAGTGAGAGGGAATTCTGCAGGAACGATCGACTCTCCCGGAAACGGTTTGTCAGGGAACTGTTCGCGGCCGGAGCAGCAAACCGTATAATGTTCGCGTGGGACCCCCAACCACAGATTGTCCCTACCCACACGGCTTGGCTTTGATTGTTTGTGCGCGAGGGGCCGCGCTCCGGCGGAGGGAATCCTGCCTGCAGATTGGAGGGCTCAAGAAGTCCCATGCTGGTCAAACGCGGAATCGCAGTTTCACCGGGAATCGTCACAGGTCCAGCCGTTGTGCTGGGATCTGAGGATTTTCGTATTCAGCAACGGTTTGTCAGCATCGCCACGGTCGATTCGGAAGTCGGACGATTTAACGTCGCCTTGGACGCCGTCTGCGAGGAAATCAGCGAGAATGCCCGCCTCGCCAGTCAGCACCTTGGGGAGCAGTACGGGGCCATCTTTGCCGCCCACCTTCAGGTTGTCCGCGATCCCAACCTGAAGGAAGAGATCGAATCGTTGATTCGCGAGAAGTGTTACTCTCCCGAGTTCGCGTGCAGCAGGGTGCTCCGTCGCTATGCCAAGGTGTTCCAGAACCTGGGAAATCGCTATCTGGCGGAGCGGACGGGGGATCTGTTTGATCTCGAAAAGCGACTGCTGAAATCGCTGATGGGAGAACGTCGCGAGGAACTGGCCAACCTGACCGCTCCGGTTATTGTACTCGCACACAACCTCACTCCATCCGAGACGGCCAGTTTGAACAAAGAGTTTGTTCTGGGCTTCGCGACGGAAGTTGGCGGGCACACCAGTCATACGGCCATTCTGGCCGGTGCTCTGGAGATTCCGGCGGTTGTCGGCGTGGGACCGTTTCTGTCGGACGTCTCGGGCGGCGACATGATCACCCTGGACGGGTTCCGCGGTGAAGTCATCATCGACCCGGACGAAGTCACTCAGACACGGTATCGCGACTCCGAGAAGATTCTGCGGACCCGGGCCGTCGAACTCGAGTCCTTCCGGAGGCTAAGCTCTGACACCAAGGACAACGAGCATATCACCCTTTTGGGGAACATCGAATTCCCAGAAGAGGTGGCGCAATGTGCTGCCCGTGGTGCCGAGGGGATCGGCCTGTATCGCACAGAGTTCTTGTACCTCGACGATCGGAAGGCCAATCCCAGCGAAGAAGACCAGTACCTCGCTTACCGTAAGGTCGTGTCGGCATTTTCGAATGCACCCGTGGTCATCCGGACGCTCGATCTGGGGGCGGACAAGGTTTCGCGCAACACCCACCCCATGGCGGCCGCATCGGCGAACCCGGTCCTGGGGCTCCGCAGTATCCGGCTGAGTCTACGGGATCTGACATTGTTCAAGACCCAGTTGCGCGCTATTCTAAGAGCCGCTGTCGACAGCGACGTAAAGATCATGTTTCCGTTGGTCAGCACGCTGCTGGAACTCCGCCAGGCGAAGATGATTCTTCATGATGTCATCGAGGACCTGGACGAGCGGGGCGTGCCATTTCGCCGGGACGTTCCAGTCGGTATGATGGTCGAGGTTCCCTCGGCCGCATTGATGGCCGACGAATTCGCCCGCGAGGTTGATTTCTTCTCGATTGGTACAAACGACCTGATTCAATACACACTGGCTGCCGATCGGGCCGAGCCGTCAGTGGCTAATTTGTACAGTTCTGGTGACCCGTCGATACTTCGGCTCATTCAGAATGTGACCAACGCGGGGAAACGGCACAATTGCTCCGTGACGGTCTGTGGTCAAATGAGTTCTGACCCCAAATTCCTGCCGTTGCTGGTGGGGATGGGGATCCGACAATTAAGCGTCACGCCGCATGCGATTCCAGAACTGAAAGAAGTCATTCGATCCATTACCGTTTCCCAGGCCGAAGAGATTTTCGCACACGCGATGACTCTGGATGTCGCCCGGGACGTCGAAAATTATTTGAAGGGACAATTGCGGGAAATCTGTCCGCATCAGGTTCGCTGAGGGGGCTCGGTCAACGGCCGAGACGCTTTGCAACGTGGTGTTGGCTCCAATTCTGTCACAGCGTCAGATTTCTGTGACGGCGTCAGATTTCCGTGAGAGAGGGGGCGATCGCCAACCGGGAAATCGACTGGTGTTTCCGTTTCCCACAGAGGACGCCCGCGAGAAACAATCGAGACGAACGCTGGTCTGGACAAAGGCCAGCCCCAAGGGGTTCTACTGCAGAAGGTGGTTCCAGGTCTGATCTGTGCCACAATGGGCCGATACGAGTTTTGCCGGCAGGGCTTTGGACTCCGAGGCCGTGCAGTGACCCGGTCCTAGAACCGAATTGAGAAATCACGCTTTTGAAAGGAGCCTGGAGCGACGACGTCACAAGTATTTCGGTTGTGATCATTCGCCTCAGGCGACGACATCGAACATTTGCCATTGTTCGCATTGTGCGAACCGTAGATCAACAGAAACATCGGGACCGAACAAGAGTGCGCAACCGTCCTCTTTCGGAGCACGATCGGGCGCTCGAACACAGCCGTCGGAAAAGTCTTCGTTTCCTGCCTGTCGCGGGAACTTGGAACCGGCTGTCGGAAGAGCTCCGGTCAAATCACGGCCAGACTCTCGCTGTCTGTCGACGACAGATCAGCGACTGGACAGGTGACCGAACGGACTTGCGATCGGATTCTCTCACGACACTGCCCGCGAACGGTTTCAGCGGGTGTCGGACGGAACCATTGCATCAAAATCTCTTGCGGCCCCTTCCGGACCTACATGGCTTCTGTCTCCGTCACTGTCACGTCAAGGACATGCCGTTCGCCGGGAATGCGGCAGGAGATCGCTCCTGTCTCACTGTCAGACGGCTGCGGGTCAGCCGTTTGCGGTCGGCCCAGGTTCTGTTCTTGACGACTGACAGAGATTGCACAGTGACGAGGTCAGTCGACAGTCAGCGAGAGCTTCAATTCATGTGACTGGAATCTGAAGCGGTCTGGAGAGGCCTAAGAGCGCACTCTTCGCCGAACCCGGCGAAGGGGTACTCATGAAGAAAGAAATGCTGATCAACGTGTTGCAGCCGGAAGAAAGCCGGATTGCAATCGTTGAGGATGGAGTTCTCGAAGAGCTCTACGTCGAGCGCAACAGCCTCGACAATTTCGTGGGCAACACCTACAAAGGTCGCGTCGTCAACATCGAGCCGAGCATTCAGGCGGCTTTTGTCGATTTTGGTGTGGGGCGCAACGGCTTCTTGCACGTCAGCGACGTGGAGCAGCAGTATTACAAGCATTTGCTTAACGGTGAGGACGACGACACGCGCTCTCGCGGTCGACGCTCGAACGAGCGCAATGCCCGCAGCCAGCCCCCCATTCAGGACATCTTCCAGAAGGGAAGCGAGGTCCTGGTACAGGTGATCAAAGAGGGGATTGGCACTAAGGGGCCGACTCTTTCCACCTACATCAGCATTCCGGGGCGTTACCTGGTTCTTATGCCGGGCCTCCAACGGGTTGGCGTCAGCCGGAAGATTGCCGACGACGATCTCCGTCGAGAACTGCGCGCTCAACTTCTGGCTCTCAATCCGCCTCCCGGGTTGGGGTTCATTATTCGGACAGCCGGGATTGACCGCTCCAAGAAGGATCTCCATCGCGACCTGGCGTATTTGCTGCGGCTGTGGCGGACGATTGTCGGCCGTTTGAAGAAGTCGTCCGCTCCAGTCGACATTTACGAAGAGAGCGACATCATCATTCGGACGATCCGCGACATCTACACCGGCGAAATTGACGCCGTCTGGATTGATGAAGAGAGCGCCTATCAGCGAGCTCGCGAGTTCATGAAGGTCGTACTTCCCCGGCATGTCAATCGGGTGAAGTTGTACGACGGGAAAGAACCCATCTTCCACAAGTATCACATCGAGGACGAAATTCAACGAATTCAGCACCGGCATGTTCCGCTCAGAGGGGGCGGATCGATCGTCATTGACCAGACCGAAGCCTTGGTCGCGATCGACGTCAACAGCGGCAATTACCGGGCGGACGACGACGCCGAAAAGTCTGCCTACCAGGTCAATTTGCGGGCGGCTGAGGAAATCAGCCGTCAAATCCGCCTCCGCGACCTGGGGGGCGTGATTGTCAACGACTTCATCGATATGCGGGACGAACGGCATCGCCGGGCCGTCGAGCGGAAACTCCGCGAGTTGGTCAAACGCGACCGGGCCCGGACCAAAGTGCTCCGGATCAGCCCATTTGGGCTGATCGAGATGACTCGGCAGCGGATTCGGCCCTCTCTCCGCCGCAGTATTTACGAAGACTGTCCCTGCTGCAAAGGGACCGGACAGGTCAAGACGGCCGAGAGCATGGCCATTGAGGTCATGCGGATTTTGATGACCAGAGCCAGCCACGACAGCGTCAGTCGGATTGTCCTCGATGTTCACGAGAACGTTGCAAACTATCTCAACAATCGTAAGCGTAAGGCTATCATGGCTTTAGAGGAATCTCACGAGGTTTCGATCTCGGTGAATTCGCGGACCGACGTCGGGCAGGAGCACTTGAACTGTCGCTGCCTGGACGACATCGGAAGCGAAGTCAGAAATCTTGGGGCTCATGACTCGAAATCGTAAACCGACTGCGATAGGATACTCGGTCTGCTTTTGGAGAGATTCCCTGCCGCCCGGCCTGTAACGGGGGCGGACCAGCAGTTTATTGCTGAGATACCAATATGTGAGGTCTGTCGACCTCTCACCAGATACCGACCAATGTTGTCGACTGAGGTTTGAAACATGTTCGCCGTGATTGAAGATGGCAACCGCCAGTACCGCGTTCAAGAAGGGGATCGCCTGGTCGTCGATTACCGGGGCGAGGCGAAGGATGGCGACGCCATTCAGTTCGATCGCGTCCTGCTGGCCAACGCCGGCGGAAGCAGCGCACTGGGACGGCCCGTCATTGATGGTGCCGTTGTCGAAGCCGAAGTCGTCACCGAGTTGGTGAAGGGACCGAAGCTGGAAGTCGTCAAGTTCCGCAAGCGGAAGAACTCCCGCCGGCACACGGGCCACCGCCAGAAGCATACGGCCGTCGTGATCAAGTCAATCAATGTTCCCGGTTTGGAAGTCGTGGCTGCCAAATCTGCGGAGGAGGCCACAACAGGCGACGACGCCTGAGGTTTCCTCACCTTGAAGTCCCGCCGAAGCTAAGACGTCAGCCGCGTGAGCCCCGAAGCTCATGCGGCTGATTGTTTGTTTGGAACATCCCGGGGGCATTCGTGAACCCTAATTCCTTGCAGTCACGACCGCAGGGAGAGCTCCGCCCCACGAGTGGCGTCGAGCCCATGAACGCGACGGCTGCCGGGCTGACCCTGCTGACAGCCGCCTTCTGGGGCGGGACGCCGGTCGCGTGTCAGTAGTCGATTGAGGTGTTCCCCCCGATTGCGGTGGCCGGTATTCGCTTTGCGATGGCGTTTGCTTTCATGCTGGCCTGGTGCTGGTTCGAGCGGTCTGATCTGCTTCCACGAAAAGGGCAATGGGGTCCGCCGTTGATCGCTGGCGTGATGCTCTTTTTTCAGATCAGCCTGTTCAACATGGGGATCGAAAAGTCGAACTCGTCACACGGGACGCTGCTGATCAACACGTTTGTCTTCTGGGTGGCCGCGATCGAGCATTTCATCACCCGAGCCCACCTCCTGACCGGTCGCAGGATTCTGGGGCTGCTAACGGCGGCGCTCGGTGTGGTCATCGTGTTTGCGAGTGTTGTTGCGGGAGAGGCGTTGTCGGATGCTTCGGTTCGGGACGTCCCCACGTTGCTGGGAGATGTCTACCTGGCTGCCAGCGGCCTGGTTCTGGCCTTTAAGATTGTCTACACCAAGTACGCCGTCACCCGAGTCGAACCCGGAAAACTGATTCTGTGGCACGATCTGTTCGGGGTGGTCTTCTTCGCGATCGCGAGCCTGGCCGTAGAAGAAGTCCACTGGAACCGGATCGACACGCCGGCAATGCTGGCGCTGCTTTACCAGGGTGTCGTCGTGGCGGGTTTCTGTTTCGCCGTGCAGGCCCGTTTGCTGCGGAGACACCCCGCTTCGCAGATTGCCGTTTATAGCTTTGCGACCCCCCTGTTTGGCGTGGCGGCGGGGATTGTGTTCCGGGGCGATGCACTCACCGTCTGGCTGCTGGCCGCCGCCGCTTGCGTGGCGGTGGGTGTGTATGTCGTCAACACCAGCGATTGATGCTGTTTCTTGCTTTTTTTGGGTATTTTCTGTCCGCCAGATCGCTCTCCGCGCAGAATCCGTTTCGCCATACAATCCCGGCGAATTGTCGGAAGTCACGTTGAGGGAGCGACGTTATGGCTCGCGGAATACGGATCGTCTGCCTGCTGGCAGTTTTCGGCGCAAGTTTTGACTTGGCCGCGCGATCGGCGTGTGCGCAGCGAGAACTGTCCGTTGCGGGCGGAAATGTCGCCGCTGGCGAATCCAACACCCAACCGGCGCCCTGGCAGGACGACGCTGAGTTGCATGATGTCCAGTTCGTTGGTCCCCGCCTAGCCTGGGCAGTGGGGGACCACGGTGCGATCTGGCGGAGCGACGATGGCGGACAACATTGGCGGTTTGTTGCCTGTCCTGTCCGTTGCGCCCTGGAGAGTGTCTGCTTTCTGACGGACCGAATCGGGTGGGTCGCCGGTGGCGGGACGCCACCGTATACACAAATTGGCTATGGTGTCGTGCTGGCGACAACCGATGGCGGCCGCACCTGGCAGGATCTCTCGAAGCAGTCTCTCGGGCGAATACACACGATTCGTTTCTTCGATTTGCAGCGCGGGATGGCTGTCGGACAGGCCACTCCCGAGGCACCGACCGGAATCCTGATGACGCAGGATGGCGGGAAGACCTGGTCGCCGGTCAGGGGTCCTTCGGTGACGGGTTGGCGAGAGGCCACCTTCATCAACGATGAGGCCGCACTCGTTGTCGGTCCACAGGGAACAACGGGCCTGCTGGGGAACGGCCGTCTGATGCTTCCCCGCAGCCAGTTGGGCGGGACCCGTGATATCCGGGACGCGGTTGTTTCGCCGGACCTCACCGGCTGGTTGGTGGGGGATGGAAGCCTGGCGCTTCGGACCAACGACGGTGGAATTTCGTGGCAGTCTTCCGAGGGACCTTTGCCAGCGACGTTCCGAAATCTGTTCGACTTCCGCACAGTGGCGACAAACGGGACACATGTGTGGATTGCTGGTTCGCCGGGAAGCGTCATCTGGCATTCTGCTGACGGCGGGCAGACTTGGGGGCGACAGTTCACTGGGTCGACGGCACCCATCAATGCCATCGAATTTGCCGACGCAGAGCATGGAGCGGCCGTCGGGGCGTTCGGTCAGATTCTGCGAACTGATGACGGGGGTCGGACGTGGCATCCGGTCCAAGCTGTTGGCCGGCGGGCAGCCGTCCTTGCCGCCGTGACAGAAGTCACTCGGATTCCATTCGGAATGCTGACCGAACTGGCAGCCGAACAAGGTTACCGTTCGGTTGTCGCTCTTCCAGTTCGCACTGACGAGACGCCGCAGCAACGCCATGCCGGGCAATGGGACCTGTTTTCACGCGATGCTGTCTCGTCTGCCGGGGGGAACTCGGTTGACTTGGGCTGGCAACTCAAAGCGGACATCCCCGGCCTGGACAGGGATTCGGACAAACTGCTTGAAGTCTGGAACAGCGAGACGGAAGGCCGACTGGGCGATACTCTGCTGAGTCAACTGACGCGTCACTTGCGGACCTGGCGGCCGACTATTGTGGCGTTGGGCCACGCGGACGAAGGGGACGCCGTCACTGCACTGCTGAACCGCTCGATCCAGGCGGCCATTACGGCTGCTGCGGATCCGACACGATTCATCGAACAGCGGGAGCTGGCTGGTCTCGAGCCCTGGCAAGTCGAACGCGTGTATCTCCGTCTGCCAGATGGAAGGGGGGAAGAAGTGAACTTCCTGCCGAATCAGTTTGTGACACGAACTCAAACGACAAGTGCAGCCGTCGCGGTGCCCGCGGCGGCCCGTGTTCTTCCGCAGACACCGACGGCCGTGTCCGAAGCGTACCGAGAACTGGCCATGGCGGCCTCGGCAGGTGATACCGAGCCGCTGCAGGCACACGGCGGGGGCTTCTTCGGAAATCTGGTTCTGACCCCCGGAGGAGATGCCCGCCGCAGGTTGCTCCCCATGAGTGAGCTCGATCTGGAACTGGCCCAGCGACGTGCGCAGAAACAGCGCAACATGCAGGCTTATGCGGCGCGCTTTCTGGACGATCCAAGGCATGCGGCCCAACTGATCTCGCACGTCGATCATCTGGTGGAGGGGTTGTCAGCGGCTCAGGCGGCCCAGGAACTCTTGCGTCTGGCGAACGAGTATCGGCAGCGTTCGGACTGGGATAATGTGGAAGCGACGTTTGTCGAACTGATCGAGCGATATCCCACTGAACCGGCCGCCGCCGATGCGATGCGATGGCTGTTTCAGTTCTGGTCCAGTTCGGAAGTCGCCTGGCTGCGAAGCCGACGGATCGAAGCAACGAAGCAGAGTCTACAACTCGATCCCCAGCAGACTCTCGGCAAATTACAGGCGGCGATCGCGCAATCAGAGATTCGGCCCGAGTACCGCAACGATTTGCCCGATGGTGAAGACGACGCGGCTGTCCGGCTGGTGGAGCAGCTTGGCCGATTGAAGATCGATGGTGATGTCGACATGCGGTCCGGTGCGGTTCGCAATTGGCATGCACAAGCCGTCCGCCTGGCGCAGCTGATTCGCGCGGCTCAGCCGGCGATGTTTCGCTCACCCGAGGTCCAATTTCCGCTGGCATCGTTGCTGCGGACTCGCGATGCGAATCACCTTGCGGATCAGGTCTATCGCCGCTTCCAACCGGACGGGTCCACGCCTGGTTGGCCGCACCGACCGCTATCCGAATTGTGGCTGACACAACCGACGACACCGCCAACAACCCCGGTGGCGATTTGCAGCTACACCTCCGAGCGTCCTTCGCTCGACGGAGTCCTGTCCGATGCCTGCTGGCAGAATGCCGATGAGCTTCGGCTGGCGGCGGGAGGTGCGGCAGGCCTGGTTGGAAACGCTTACGCGTTTGCAATGATCGCCTACGACGAACAGTTCTTGTATGTGGCGGTCACGTGTCCCCGTGAGACGTCACTTCCGCCTGACCGGCCGTCCTATTCCGGACGTCATTACGACGCTGACTTATCGCGGTTCGATCAAGTGACACTGACGCTTGACGTCGACCGGGACTACACGACCAGCTATTCGCTGACTGTCGATCAGCGAGGTTGGACCGCGGATGATTGTTGGGGAGATACGTCCTGGAATCCGCAGTGGTACGTGGCAGCCGATGCCGATGACGAGCGATGGCGGGTCGAAGTGGCTATTCCGCTGGAAGAGTTGGTCCCCGCAGGGCCGCGGCGGAACACTGCCTGGGCGGTCGGTATCACACGCACCCTGCCAGCGGTCCGGCTCGAAGGCTGGACCTCTGCCAGCGACACGCGGATTAACCCGGAAAACGCAGCTCTGATGCCGTTCGATTGACGGGGACCAGTTCACTTTACCTGGTTGCCGGGTCTACTACAGCCAGAGCTGGCGTTGGATAAACTCGATCACGTCGCCGAA
Source organism: uncultured Planctomycetaceae bacterium (assembly GCA_937975745.1). GTDB lineage: Bacteria > Planctomycetota > Planctomycetia > Planctomycetales > Planctomycetaceae > CALJUK01. The sequence continues at coordinate 12,131 of CALJUK010000794.1, forward strand.
CAGGACATAGCCCAAGTTGCTGGGGCCGCAATTGATCTTCGCCTGCACCTCGGCACCAATACTGCGGAATGGAAGCTTATCCGGGTCGATATCGACATAGACTTGAATGACATTTCCGAGTTCTTCGGAGCGATTGGCCCGCGTCGCGAGAGATTCGAACCGTCCCTCGTATGACTCTTCCGGCTGGGTTGCGAGCACAAATTCAACGGGCGGAAGTTCGTCGTCGTAGTAGTTGAGACCTCGCAGTAGGTGGCCCAGGCGATGCTCCTGGGTGTCCGGTTCCAGCCGCCAGTCGCCCTGGTCATCCATCACTTGCAGCAGGCGCTACCCGCGCTGGCCGGGCCGGTTCTGCAGCATCTGTTCGACCTGGAACGTAGCGACCACACCCGTGATCGGCGTCCGAACAGCCAGCTGATCTTCGCGTTTCTTGAGCACGCCCAATTGTTGCTGCTGACCTTCGATTTCGATGCGCGTTTCGACCAGGCGGCCTTGCAGGCGGATTTCTTCTTCCCGCGCTGCTGATTGAATGGCGGAATCCAACTCTGCCTGGAGGGCGTGCAGCAGCTGTGTTTTCTCGTGAATCTGATTGCTCAACGAGAGAATCTCGGCTCGCAGGTCGTCATTCTGCAGTCGAATCAGCACGTCGCCGGCTTTGACACGTTGCCCATCTGTGACGAGTACCTCGATGACATCACCGTCCCAGGGGGCGAAGATGTCCTGCTGAATGGCAGGCATCAATTGACCTGCTCCTTCGACACGGTAGTCCCAGGGAGTCAGCACCAGACCCGCCACAATACCCACAACAACCGCCGTCGTCAGGACGACTTTCCACATGCGCCGTCCGCGCAGCCAAGTGAAGAACTTGCCGATGGTCATCCACAGCGACAGCAGAAAGATCTGCTGGTGTGTCCGGGCATTCGAGATGGCCGCTGCCGCATACGCCGCGACGGATTCGGCCCGTTCCATCACACCCGGTCGCGGTTCGCTTTCGGTAATTTGTTCCACTATGAGTCAACCAAACGTATTGTGGGCGGCCTGTCGGCGGCTGCGATCGTTCGACGTATCATCCGGCTGAACCAGCGCAGCGGGGGGAAACAACGGCAGAACGGCCGCAAAGCGGCTGCCGCTTTCGTGCATGAATTCGGTCAGCGGATCGACAATCTGAGGGGGCAGTTGCTCGAACGTCTGATCGGACGAGACGGGTTCGGCCATCTTGACCACGCTCTTGGCGAGGTCCGACATCCGCTGAACCAGGTTCGCCCGCAGATTGACTGTTTCCTGTCCGCTGATGGCGATGACTTGCACGCGAGAGCCGTACGTGACGGCAATGCTCAGCCGATCGCTGCCAACAAGCATCCGACCATCGTTGACGGCCGTGGCTGCGACTTCCTTCTCGTCCAGGCTGCGGAGCAGTTGCAGAACAAACTGGTTGGCCTGTTCCCCCTGAGCCTCTGTCGGTGACGTTTTTTGCGTCGTCTTGCGATCGAGAAACCGACCGGCGTGGGCACACATCTGTTCGACGAACTGCAGAAAACCGGCCCGCGCCTGCTCGGAGGTTCCCGGCCTTTGGAAGATTTCGACAATGCCGACACACCGGCCGCTATGCTCGACGGCACCCATGACCAGCATATGTTCGGTCGGAAGAGGGACCGACGCATTGTCGGGACTAATCAGTACCGTTTGCCCTTCGCCGATCGCATTGCCGAGCAACTGCCGATTATGCACGTCCGATTGCGGGTCATCGAGGTAGCCGATATCCGCCAGACCAATCTCTGTAATCATCCGCAAATGGCGCTGGGCGTCCATCAGCCAGACGGCGCCCGCGGGAGCCCCCAAGGCGGTGACCAGTCGGCGGAGCAACTCGGCAAAGAACGTATCGATGGGCGCGTCGGTTCGGGAGGACTGTTCGATCTCCCGCGCGAGCTGCGTGATCTGGTCGCGAATGCTTTCCACACTGTCAGCATTGGCCATGGGTTGCCTTCACCCTCCATACATCGCGGGACGGTCTCCGCCCCGACGGCTGTCGTCAGAGCCGTTTCAAGTCGGCCGGATCGGGCTGTCACTGTATGCCGGCCGTCTTCCGCCCTGTTGGCCGAACGCATGTATCTTAGGCAAGCGGCCTGAGTTTCGGGAGTCGTTTTCCCGTAACTTCAGCCAGGGAATCACGGAACATGGTGTGGCAATTCAACCATGACGGTTTGGTAGTTGGGGTAAACGGGCTGAACCTCGCGAAGTCGGGTGACAGTGCGGGATTGATCGACACTCCGAAACGGCGTAGAAATTGACGGGTGGTTCTCGACCTGTAAGTCTGTACGATCTTCGGGCTTCCTGCGATCATAGCAGCTGTGTTCTCCCGACCGGAGTTGTTCCAGCCGGACATTTGACGGGGTGCATTCGCATTTCGCGCGTCGGTTGTCGACCGGTCTGCTTGCAGTTTGAGGTGCTTTAATGACAAGCCGGTTTGTTCACAATCTCGCGAAGGCAGCCTGTGTTGCTTCCGTTCTGTCGGCCTGCATGCTGACATTGGGACTCCGCGCGGCCGAGCCGAACGCTGTCGCGGGAGAGATCCTGGTTGATGGGTGTCGCATCAAGCTGATCGACGAAGTGACGCTGGCGGCGGATCGACCTGGCACTTTGAAGTTTGTAGAGGCGAAAGAAGGGGACATGGTCGAGGCGGGGCAGGAGGTGGCCCGTTTGAAGGATGACGTGGCAGCGGCTCGCTACGAGATTGCCCGCAAGACAACCGAAAACGACGTGGCTGTCCGCTACGCGACCAAAGCCAGCGAAGTCGCTTTGGCGGAATACGAAGGAGCGCTGGAAGCCAACCGACTGACACCGGGAACGTTTTCCAACATCGAGATACGCAAGTATAAGCTGGCGGCAGAGCGGGGAGGGCTTGAAGTTGAAGAGGCCGAGCACGAATTCCAGA
>CALJUK010000795.1 GCA_937975745.1 uncultured Planctomycetaceae bacterium
GTCGGTCCTGCCGACGGCACCACGATGGTATTCTTCTGGACCGCGTCCGGCGTATGCGCTTCCGCTAATGCCGCGTCAGTCGTTGCGGAGCCATGATCCATCGTTTGAGACTCGTCCGAAAGGCCTCTCAGTTGCGGCGATCAGCACCAGCGAACAGTCCGTCCGCAAAGTCGTAGATTCGAATCCACCAACCTCCGGGTCCGTCCGCCGTTTGTCGTCCCGCGAACCGTCACGGCATCACAAACTCATGCTCGGGATGCCGGACGCTCAGGACAGGACAACTTGCCTTGCGGACAACGCGTTCAGCGACGCTCCCCATCAGCATGTGCGCCAGACCCGACCGCCCGTGTGTTCCCAGGACAATCAAATCGATCTTGTTGGCTTTGGCGTAACGAATAATCTCCACGAAGGCTGGTCCGTCACGCAATTCGCGCACGACCTTTGTCGGCAGGTCGACATCCTTTCCTGGAAGCTTCTCCAATGCGACCTGCGCACTGTCCCGCAAGTCCTTCACATAATCGCCGGGAGGCGGAAACGTCAGGCCCGGCTCGGGGACCAGCGCGACAATGTCCTGCAGCACATGCAACAGATGTAATTCCGCATCGAACCGCCGAGCGAACTCACATCCATAACGCACAGCAACCTGGCTGTACTCACTGAAGTCGGTTGGAACCAGAATCCTCTTGAGGTCAATCATGTGGTCGCCTTTCTAGCAACACAAAACTGAGCCACGGAAAGCAAACCACCCGCGACATGAAATATCCAGCCGGGAATGTCCACCAGCCACATCTATTATAGTGTATTTGCCCCCCGCCGACATTCCGACAATTGGACTGACGGGGCGGATTCTCAGAAACCGATCTCGCAATGCGTCCCGACAGAGATCCGCACCATCGGTCGGACATTCTCACCGCAATGCGTGTGACAACGGGCCAAACCACCTGGGTCGTGGAATGGAATGAAACGAGCGGGATTCCTCGCGTCTACTTGGCAGGCGTGCCTTCAAACGTAAATCGCACCTTGCGTGTCTCCTGCTCTCGTCCGGTCGGCTGGGCAATTGCCGCATAAAGTTCGGGCCGGCGGCTGACGATCCAGCGGCGTCCTGTGCAGCGGTCGAGAACCTTCGGATCCAGATCGGCCGTCACCATCGCGTCGTCCGCTGCCGAGGTCTCGGCCAGAATGTCACCGTAGCAGTCGATGATCATCGCGTTCCCTGTGCGGACCTCGTCATCATCCCGTCCAACACCATTACTGAAGATCACGAACAGGCCGTTATCATGGGCTCGGGACGGCAGCCAATGCATCAGCCAGTCACGTCCCTTCGGACCACGGAACTCGGCCTCGATGGCATCCGGATCGGTGCCGCGGCGTTCCCACAATTCAGGATCGATGCGGCCCATACAGCGCGGGCTGGGTGAATGGCAGCCCCCCGTCTGATGCGGCGCCAACAACACTTCGGCTCCCATGAGCGCCGTCATACGGACATTCTCGAAAATGTTGTTGTCGTAACAGATCAGAATGCCAGCGCGCGTTCCGTCCGGAAGATCGAAAACCGTGAACTCGTTGCCGCTGTCGAGATGCTCGCTGATGAAGCAATGCAGTTTTCGATGCGATGCAACGCGGCCGTCGGGCATTGCGACCACGTATGTGTTGAACATGCGGCCGTCGTCCGCCCGCTCGATCAGTCCGGCCCCGATCGAAATATTTCGATCCTTCGCCAGCGCGATCAACCGTTGGGTACTCTCGCCCGACGGAACCGGTTCTGCCAATTCCTCGACCTCCCGCCGCGAAAGATTGCGAACGTGCCAGTAGCCAGTGAGGCACATCTCCGGGAAGACGACTAGATTTGCGCCCGCAACGACGGCCTCGCTGACGAAGCGCTCAACGATCTCGAAGTTGTCACTCTTCAGACCCGGCTTGTGGTTGAACTGGACGGAAGCCACTTTGATGGGATTCATGGATGCGGTTACTCAGAGAAAGGTCGTGTACATGTGCCAGCTGCCTACTTCGTACGAGATGGCCACTGGCGACCGTCAATTTGCCCAAGGCTTGCTCCTGCGGTCGAATGCCAGCCAGAATCCCGAGGTCCGCAGCAATCCTTGCAGCCCACTCGGATGGCGTACGTGACAACAAGGTCAAAATGGGATACTACTTGGACGGATTCTCGGCGGCGACCCGAGCAATCGGCAGGGCTCGCGAGAACGGGAGATCCAACTGAGTTGTTTTGTCGGCCATCAGAACGGCTCGCACAAAGCGATGGCATTCGATGCAACTCATCGTAGCTTCGACCCAGCTGAGTGCGGCACCGTCCAGGCGTTCTTCTTCGGCTGCCTTGACCAGGCGGCTCACCACCCGCTGGAACTCATTGCTGTGTTGGCGATACATGACATCGTTGGAAATTCGCCACTCCTCGGCGCTGCTGATTTTCTCGAGTTCTTTGGCCCCTTTCTGGATCAGAGCGAAATTTTCCAATGCCAGACCTTCCAAAATCAACTCTGATGCGTTCAGCTTGGCTCGCATAAACTTGCTCAAGGGAGACTTTCCCTCCGCGAGTTTCTGCTTGTCGGCTGCCTGAGGACTCGGAGCGAGCGCCGTCAGCAGCACAGACAAGGTAACCAGGCAACAACCAACTGCGATGCGAACACGCCAAGACTTCATTCGTACGATCCTTCCAAAACCATTTTCCTCGGCCACGTCCGAGCGGACGGGGTGAATCAGCCGCGATGCCGCTTCGCGAAAAGCATGACACCTCTCGAAAGAATCACCGGTGAGGGCCGGTGTTGTCAACAGGGTCTTCCGCAGCCCGCATTTCTCGACTCTCTCCGCGGCACCGCCGACTTGGACATTGCAGTGTGGACAGTCACGCGTATGATTCCCACAGAGTGAGCCAATCTATCTTGTAACACGTGGCGATCCGAGACGCGACTGGCCGGCCCCTCAAAGAGGTATTCATGACGGCGCTGATCCTGCAGTTCATCGGTTTGGCGGTGGTCATTATCGTCGCGGGAACGTTGTTGGCCAAAGCCTGCGATGTGTTGAGCGTCGTCACCGGATTGGGCGGCAGTATGACGGGCATCGTCCTGATGGGGCTGGCGACCAGCCTCCCCGAGGTATCCGTTGGCTGTCGCGCCGCTAGGATTTCCGAACCCGATTTGGCGGTCGGAGATCTCCTGGGAGCGAGCCTGTTCAATCTGCTCATTCTGGCCGTTCTGGACATGACCACGCGGACCGGCGGAAGATTGTTGTCGCGGCAAGCCGCCGCACATGCTTTGACGGCGTTGGGAAGCATCGTCATGGCAGGTATTGCCCTGCTCTTTATCGTGATGGACTTGGAGTTGCCCACCATTTGGCGGTTTGGTCCGGGGACATTGACCCTCATGGTGGCCTACCTATTGTCACTGCGACTGATCTACCACGATCAGACGATGACACCAGCAGTTCATCTTGAAAGTCCGGCCCGCAAGGCGGTTGTGCTGACACCGGCCGCCGGGCGGAAAGCGTTGGTTGCTTTCCTCCTCTGTGCGGCAGCAATTTTCGTTGCTGGTCCTCGGGTCACCGACACCGCTGAGCAACTTGCTGCACTGACTGGGTTGGGGGGCACCTTTGTCGGTACGGTGTTCCTGCCGCTGGCGACGTCTCTCCCCGAAATCACCACGACCCAGCAAGCCGTGCGAATGCGGTCTTACGACCTGGCGGTAGGAAACATCCTGGGAAGCAATACGTTCAATATGCTCATCCTCGTGGTCGTCGACTTCGTCTACGAGGGGCCGTTATTGAGTTCCGTCTCAAACACCCATGCCATCACAGCCGCATGTGCGATTATTGTCACTTCGGTTGACACCATGGGCATGCTGTACCGCGTCGAAAAACATTACTGGCTGATCGAACCGGACGCCATCCTGGTGGTGCTGCTGATCGGACTGTCGCTGGGTTTGGTTTATGCTGCTCGGTAGAGACTCGACCGAGGCGTTACGCCGCACGTCGAGAGGCTGTGGACCGCACTGACCTCGGTGGGGCTGCACGACTCTTACAAGAACCTTCGTGATCTCAAGCGACAACCACAGTCGTCGAGTCCCCTCGTTGTTTTCATCCACCTCGTTTACAGAAGTTCACAACTGGTATGTCTACCACAGACGTGTTGAGCAATTCTGATACGACCGGTGTCCATTCCCCCTGGTCCCGTTCGACCGAAGAAATCGCGTCCGAGTTACGTGTCGACCCGAAGGTGGGTCTGTCGACCGGCGATTCACGAAAACGACAAGCGACCTACGGTCCCAACGCGATTGAGGCAACCGAAGGGCGAGGGCCGCTCCGAATGTTTCTGGCTCAGTTTGCCGATTTGATGATCGGCCTCCTGATTGCCGCGGCAGCGATCTCTGCCGTCGTCGGAGAAATGGCCGATGCGGTGCTGATCGGAATCATTGTCCTGGCCAACGCGATTATCGGTTTCATTCAGGAATTCAAGGCCGAAAAAGCCATCGCCGCGGTCAAACAACTGGCCCATCCCGTGGCCCACGTCTGGCGGGACGGCCGCCTCGCGGAAGTCGCAGTGGAAGAAATCGTTCCGGGTGATGTTATCGAAACGAAGGCGGGGGACATGGTTCCGGCCGATGCGCGACTGCTCGAATGCTCTGCATTTCAGACGCTTGAGGCCGCATTGACCGGGGAGTCGATGCCCAGCGAAAAGACAGCCAACCCCGTCGCACCAGATGAATCGCTGCCAGGTCGCACATCGATGATCTACATGGGGACGGCCGTGAATTCCGGACGAGCCCGAGCCGTGGTCACGGGCACTGGAATGCAGACAGAGCTGGGGACTATCGCCCGGTTGCTTTCCGAGACGGAACAATCTTTGACACCGCTGCAACAACGACTGGCGTCACTCAGCAGGAAATTGGCTATCGTCGTTCTGGTGGTTTGTGCCATCATCTTCGTAACGGGTGTTCTTCGCGATCCACGCAGCCCCTGGAACTCCGACGTTCTGACGGAAATGCTGCTTGTCGCGGTCAGCCTGGCCGTCGCAGCCATTCCAGAGGGACTACCAGCCGTCATCACCGTTGCCTTGGCGGGTGGATCCGAGCGGATGGCTCGCCGAAATGCGATTGTGCGGCGACTGCCGGCTGTGGAAACGCTCGGCTCGGTCGACGTCATCTGCAGCGACAAGACAGGGACGTTGACGCAAAACCGCATGTCGGTTGCGGAACTTCTGCCGACCATTGACGGCCCCGCGACACGAGAACAGTTCGACCGAGCGGCCGCCCTCTGCAACGATGCCGAAATCACCGGGGCCGATGCCTTCCTGGGAAGCGCCACCGAAGTTGCCATTTTGCAGAAAGTCATCGAGCAGGGTTCCGATGTGTCAGCCATCCGTGCCGACTGGCCGCGTGTTGCCGAGATTCCGTTTAGTTCGGCTCGCAAGCGGATGGGAACGCTGCACGAGAGCAAAGAGGGACACAACGTCTTAATCGTCAAAGGAGCCGTCGAACAGATTGTCGGTCGCTCGACCCAGGTTGGTTGGGGAAGTGAGCGGACCGACCTGCTGGAGGAAACCCGCGAGCAATGGTTGTCGAAGTCGAACGAATTGGCGGCACGCGGGCATCGACTGTTGGCCATTGCCGCACGGAACTGGGATCAGCAGCCACTGACGCCGGATGCCGAAACAGAGTTGTCACTGTTGGGAATCGTGGGACTGGTTGATCCTCCCCGTCCTGAGGCGCGGGACGCGATCCAACTCTGCCGGTCGGCCGGAATTCGCCCAGTGATGATTACGGGCGACCATCAAGTGACCGCCCGGTCCATTGCTGAAGACCTCTCCATCTGGAGCGAAGGGGACCAGGTCCTGAACGGCAGCGAGTTGGAAGCGATGTCCGCCGAAGAACTGGCCGAGGCTGCCACGCATGTTTCAGTCTACGCGCGCGTTTCGCCCGAACACAAACTGCGAATAGTGAAGGCCTACCAGTCGCATGGCAGCATCGTTTCGATGACCGGTGACGGTGTCAACGACGCGCCGGCACTCAAGCAGGCCGATATCGGTGTGGCGATGGGCGTAACCGGAACCGATGTGGCCAAAGAGTCTGCCGAAATGATTCTCGCCGACGACAACTTCGCCACAATTGTGGCAGCCGTCGAGGAAGGCCGCGTCGTTTACGACAACATTCGAAAATTCGTGAAATACCTGCTGACGGCCAATGCAGGCGAGATTCTGACGATTTTCTTTTCAATCCTGATCGGGCTTCCTCTCCCACTCCTCCCAATCCACATCTTGTGGGTCAACCTGGTCACCGACGGACTTCCGGCCTTGGCGCTGGGATTTGAACCAGGCGAGAGCGACATTATGCAGCGGCGGCCCCGCCGCCGGGACGAGAGCATCTTCTCTGACGGCCTGGTGCAGGGAATCGTTGGCATCGGTCTGCTGATGGGAGTGTCGTGTACGCTCCTGTTCTACATCGCCGAGGCGGGCTATCTGCCGCTGCCGGCAGACATCGTGGCAGAAGGTCGAGAGGCAACCCTTGAATACTCGCAAACACTGACCTTTATGACGTTGTCGATGTTCCAGTTGTTCTACGTGCTGGGAATTCGCTCGGCACACGAATCGTTCTTCCACGTCGGGCTGTGGCGCAACTACCGTCTGACGGGAGCGTTTGCCATCGGCTGCGTCCTGCAGTTTGTCGTCGTCTATTGGCCGTTCGCTCAGAAGTATTTCCACACGCGTTCATTGTCGCCGTTCGATCTGCTGCTGGCGTTGGGGATTTCAACACTGGCCCTTGTGGCGTGCGAAATCCGCAAAGCAATGCGGCCACGCCAGACACGCGACGCGTCGTGACACATGCCCCCGGGCACGCTGGGCTGACTATCGCCGGCGACCGCCAGCAACCGGCACAGTTTGGCGCAACCGAGAGATCGCCTCGCTGTCTGTCGGCATGCCATAGCGAATGTCCGCATAGGCTCGGTACCACTCTGCGCACCGCCGCAGTAACTCGCTCGCCGCCGGGGCCTCTGGTTCTGTAGCTTCCAGCCGATTCGCAAATTGATGCAGCGTTTCTCCATCGAGTCGACTGATCTGCCACCTCGCGGCGAGTCGGTCCACCCTCACCAGCAGCCGGTGAAGCGCCAGCACTTCCGGCCGAACAGTCCCCTTCCGCGGACGCCGCCAGAGAACCCTCAGACCGAATCCAAGGGGAATTCCGACCAGAGTCGTCAGGATCAGATACGGTGCCATGACAATCAAGAAGGTTCCAACTCGAGCGATGGACTCCAGCCCTTTCTCTTGCAGCCACACGATGAACTGTCTGATCGTGACAGTCAGCACTTCGGACAACTGCGAGTAGCTGCTCGTGTGCGAAATCTCGGGTCGTCCATCTCCTGGCGTTGGATCGACGATGACCCATCCCTGTCGCGGATCAAATGCCTCGCACCAGGCATGCGCATCGCGATTGCGGGCGACCCAGTATCTCCCCACACCATTTCGTTCGTTGACCAGATAGCCGTTGACATAGCGGGTCGGGACTCCACCCAACCGCAACAAGATCGTCGCGGCCGAGGCAAACAACTCGCAATGTCCGGCGTGGCTTGTTCGCAGGAAGGTGTGGAGCGGATCAGAACTAAAGCCCTCATCGCTGTCGCGGACGTAGGTAAAACCATCCCCCAAGAAATTATTGACCGCCACGACCCTTTCGGTCGCTGTCATCTCCGGCTTGAAGATCGAATCTGCGATATCCTGCAATCGCCGACGGTCACGATCCCGAATCTTGAGCAACCCGTCGAGAGTCGCGCCGCTGGGAGCGATTGGAGGGCGATCTCGGGCAGCAAAAACCGTATAAGGTTGCGACAGATCGGCCTTGCTGCTCAAGAAATTCTCCAGCCGCGAGCGGCGAACCGTTACGGCATCGATGCGAAGACAGGTCGTGTCAAGAATTGTCGGCAGGTAACTGGCGTGATTGGATTCCACCCAAATTTCGGCCGCTCGCCACTGCGCTGACTCGACCGTCTCAGCCACGAAGAACTGCCCCGCGGCATTGGGCGTCGGGGCGTACTTCGCCAGTCCTGGGTCTGCGGACGGCAACAAGAGAGTTCCCGCAGCAGTGCTCCGTTCGGAAGTCGCCCACAAGTCTCCCAGAAAATTGTCGAAAGCGTTCACTCGAATGTAGGCCGGCATTTGCTCACTGTAGATTCGCAGGGCCATCCGTTTCGCATCAATCTCGCGCCGATTGGTCACGCTCCACAAATCAGACGTCGAAGAAAATCCCGTGCCCCCGTATGCCGACGGACTGTCCAACACACCAGCCATGAAATTTTCGATAACCGGTTCGCAGCGATACAAGCCGAACGCCCCGGCCCAGGCCACTCCCACCACGACGGCGACGGCGAAAATGCCAGCCAGCAAGTGACGGACACGCCAGCCAGCGAGACGCCCGCCGGTTGGTAATCCCGAACTGTGCAGGTACCCGGCCAACGCAGCCGCGAATGCCAGCGTCATGTACTGAAAATGCTGCCGTTGCAGTTCAGAGATTTGCACCAGCGCAATCGTTGCCATGCTTCCAACTGCAATGCCCGGCAGATACAAGGCTGGTTGATCGTGCGGACGTTTCTGAAACAGCAACAAGACCTGCATCAGTACTAAGTAGTCGCAAATGGCTACCGTCAGCGGAGTCCGGACCATGATCGGACGCGCCGATTCGGACAAACCGCGCATCTGGCTGCGTACGATAAAGACGACGACGCAGGCAATGGCGAGCATCTTCAACTGAGTCTTGCTGATCGGAATGCGCACCGAAGTGAACGTGGGAATGACCGCTACGCCAGCAATGTAGAGCGCCCAACTGCCGTCGTTCGCCAGCATACGAATGGTCGCGGCTTGCAAACCAATCATCAGCAATGCAAGGATTCGCTGAGCGTTCATAACGACTCAAACTCTCCGCGACGGATGTCCTCGACCGACAACTGCACAAAGTCATCGAAATGACCGAAAACCGGTGGGGACTCCGCCGTTCCGTCGTGCACGAGAATCACTTTCAGACGGCTGCCCGCTTCGACCATCGCCTGGCAAAGTCGTTCGCGGTCTTCATCCCAATTCAAAAACACACAGATTGTCGTGGAAACGGACTCCGCCTGGTCTTGTACCGCTGGTGAGAGCTCGTCAAATGGATTCCGACGGCAGGCGGCAACTCCGGCCAGCAGACCCAGCACGTAGTCAAGCGGAGCGGTATGCCTGACGGATCGGAAGACATGCAACTCGGGCCCCGCCGCAAACAGATCGATGACATACTCGCCCCGCGACAACACATCGACAATCGCGGCCGTCACACTGATGGCTGCTTCGAGTTCTGGAAAGCCATCCGCACCCACCTTACGTCGCGCAGGAACATACGTGTCCAGGATCAATGCGATCTTGCAGAAGTATTCCTCCTGATACTCACGGACGACCGGGCGACCCAGCCGGGCCCACGAGCGATGATCGAGGCGGCGCGTGTTGTCTCCGGGAACATACTCTCGATTGCCAATGTACTCGGGCGATTCGCCGATCTGAGAACTCAATGCGATTCCACCCGGCTGATACCGCGTCGAAAGCGGAACGTCGAGCTCGCGGATGGGATGAAAGGCCGGCAGAATGGTCAGCTTGCCCACACGATGCTGCCCTAATGCCGTTCGAACCAGACCGAACGGAAATGTCGAAACGGCCATCAACGCGGGCGAGCTGTGAACACCCCGTCTGCGTGCGGTCAATTCAACGGCGAGCGTTCCGGATTCACCCGCTTTCAGCACGGGAATGCACCCAGACGCTGGTTCCACACGAAATGCCGAATGCCGGTACGGCATCTCAAGAGAGACATCCAAGACGGAATGCCGACCGCGATTGACAAGCCGGTATTTCAGTTCGGTTGTCGTGCCAGCAGTCGTCCGTTCGGGGAAGTTTCCCACCAGCTTTACCGGTGTCCGCGTTGCGATTCCCAGAACAAGGGCCGTCACCAGCAGTCCGCTGGCTACGAAGAAGACCTGATAAACGGGGATGACGACGGAGACCGTCCCCAAGCTCGCGACGCACATGGCTGCTGCAACAAAACGCCCCGTCATGGTCAATTTGAATGACCATAAGTACCGCAGAAACCGGTACGTCCAGGGAACATAGGCCTTCATGTGGGAACGCGCACTCTCGAAAGAATATCGGCAACAACCTGAGTCTTGCTGGTGCTTCCGTAGCGGGCCTTGGACGTCATCGTCAGGCGATGCGACAAAACGTTTGATGCCATCCGCTGAACATCGTCCGGCAGGGCAAAGTCTCGACCGGCGACATACGCCACCGCTTGAGCGGCACGATACAACATCAGCGAGCCACGAGGACTGACTCCCAACCGCAACCGGCTGTCCTCACGCGTGGCTTGCACAATCATAACCAGGTAGCGTGCCACGCTCTCGTCCATCCGAACACTCCGAACCTGCCGCTGAAGGTCGAGAAGTTCAGCCACGGAGAGCACCGGTTCGATCGAATCCAAGGGAGGGCGATCGGACTGAGAAAACAAGATCTCCACCTCGGTATCCAGATCTGGATAACCCAGATTCAATTGCATCAAGAACCGGTCCAACTGCGCTTCGGGAAGCGGATAAGTACCATGGAATTCGACCGGATTCTGTGTTGCCAGCACAAAGAAAGGAGCCACCAACCGATGTTGAACCCCCTCGATTGTCGCCTGACTTTCGCTC
>CALJUK010000796.1 GCA_937975745.1 uncultured Planctomycetaceae bacterium
ACCTGGGATACAGGCGGCTCGGCCGTCACAATCTCGCTGAGGCAATGTTCCGCGGCGTGGACGGTCCACTGGAGTGGAGAACGGAGCCCGTGGAGTTTGCTGCGGACGGTTCGTTCGCAGCGATCTCGTCGAGTTTTGTGGAAAGAACCAAGCGATGAGTGTGCTGGGCCTCGACATTGGCGGCGCAAATCTGAAGGCGGCCGACATCGACGGAAACGCCTGGACGGTTTCGTTCCCACTGTGGCGCGGGCCGGAACAACTCGAATCTCGGCTTCGCGAAATCATCAGCCGCTTCGCCGATGCCAAACGGATCGCCGTCACAATGACGGCTGAGCTGACAGATTGCTTTGCGGACAAAGTCGAGGGGGTCGACCGCATTCTGACCGCTGTCGAGCAGGCGAGTGATGGCCGGCCCATCGTCGTTTGGCAAACCGGCGCCGAGTTTCTGACGCCCGATCAGGCCCGCGAGCTGCCTTATCTGACGGCCGCAGCCAACTGGCATGCGTTGGCAACCTGGGCTGCGGGAACTCTGCTTCCTGATTCGACCGGACTGTTGATGGACATTGGAAGCACCACAACCGACTTGGCCCCCTTGCGGAAAGGTCTCCCGGACAGCGTTGGCTTTACCGATCGAGAGAGGCTTATCTCGGGAGAGTTGGTCTATAGCGGCGCCAAGCGGACACCACTCTGCGCAATCGCCCGTTCCGTCCCCATCGGTGACAGTTACTGCCCACTGGCAGCCGAGTTCTTTGCAACAACACTCGATGTCTATCTGCTGCTGGAGGACCTTCCCGAAGCGGCTGATCAATCTGAGACTGCCGATGGCCGAGCGGCCACTCGGGATGCCGCCCACAGTCGCCTGGCCCACATGCTGTGCTGTGACCGGCACGAGTTGTCGCGCGACGAAGCGATCCAGGTGGCTCGGTTTCTGGCGGACGTGCAACGACAGCGGATCACCGGCGCAGTGGAGCGTGTCCTGCGGCAGATGATCGAGCCGCCGGCAGCCGTCCTGATCTCAGGATCCGGGTCGTTTCTGGCGGAGCGAATTGCAGCCGATCACCCTCAACTGAGACACCTCCCAGTCACTCGGCTGGCGGATTGTCTCGGCTCTCTCCCATCGACTGCAGCCTGTGCTTTGGCGGTCGCGCGCTTGGCCGCAGACCGTATTCCTTAAGGCCTCTTCCGAGGAAGACTCGCAGAGGTTTTGGAACCGCTACTCGTTGCGTGGACCGGCGGGACCGATCGCCGGCTGGACCCAGGCCTGCTCGTAATCTCCCTTGGCATAGGGATTCGGATGCAGCTTGGACGACGTCACACGTGCCCGCACGTAGATCTCGTCCCCCTGGAACGTGTAGGAGGCCTTATTTCCCGTGACCGTTTTCAACACCTGACCAACGTCTTTACTGTAGCGAAAGCGTCCTTCGATTGGCTTTCCATCCGCGCCCATCATCGGCATACCTGTCAGATCGGCACCCTTGCGAGTCCCCACAAATTCCGTTGTGTAGGTTACGCCTTCTTCCGCTTGAATCTCCAATGACAGTGACTTGTCACTCGAGACAACCTGGTTCAGTGTGACACCGGACGAAGCGTAGAATCGGCCGGCATTCATCGCGGCAATCAGCGACTCGGGAACAAGTTTGTCGGCCAGAACCATGATCCAACCACGGCCAGGGTTCGCGTTGCGGGCGGCATCCTGGTGATAGTTGTGTGCATCATCCGCCGCCACCCCGTACATGACCGGCATGTGTAGTTCCATCAGGCGTTTCGCCAGGATGATGTCCCACATCTGCTCGGTACCAAGATGCGTCTCGTCGCCGTAGTTGGCAACAGCCGGAGCCCCGTTATGGATCTCGAAGAAGTTTTCACCATGCACGCGCATCAAATCTTCAGCCGTCACACCGTAGCCGTAGTTGGGATGGTTGAGGTGAATCAGAATTGGCTGGCCGGTCCGTTCGCTTTGCGCAATGACTGCGTTGACGTTGTTCTGCATCGTCTCATAAACGCTGTCGCCCCCCAATGGCGGAATCTGTTCCTGAATGTTGGTCGCATTCATGTGGACGGGGAGGTTCTTGAAACGGTCGGTGATTTCCTCACCCTGGACCATCAGGAATCGGCCGGGAATATTGAGCAACTCTGAGATTTCTTGGAACGTTTTCAAACGCACTTCCGTGTGGTCATCGACTGTCCGTTCTTCAACCCAGTTGTCTGGAAACTGCTTCTTGAGTTTATCGTAGGCCGTTGCCCCGCCCTTGTTCTTGGCCGGGTTCGTCCAGCGTTCAAAGTTCGAAAGAATGTTGTGGTCAGACAGGGACAGAAAGTCATAGCCCTGTTCGCGGTACCAGAGTGCAATCATCTCCGGGTAGTCATCCCCGTCACTCCACAACGAATGCGTATGGATATTGCCACGGTACCAGCGGAGTTGCCCGTCAGCCTGCAGCATGGTGGCGGTTACTGTCCCTTCGTCGGGAGTACGACCAAGAGACAAAACGACCAGCAGACTAGCGATCGCAGCCAGTGACAATAGGGCGCGTCGGAAGGCTTGATATTTCATCGGTGTCAATTTCCTGTTGGTTTCTGTGATGGACGATTCTTCGACCACTCGCAAGATCTGCTGATCGTTGATCGTCGTCCGTCGTTGTCGGGGCGAAACCGAAATTCACAGAGGTTTTGGAACCGCTACTCGTTGCGTGGACCGGCGGGACCGATCGCCGGCT
>CALJUK010000797.1 GCA_937975745.1 uncultured Planctomycetaceae bacterium
CGCCCCATCATTTCGCCAGAAGAGATCGCCCGGTCGCAGCCGTCGCGTGACGCGGCCGCCGCGATCGAAGAAAAGATTTCCGCCTGGGAAGCTGAGAACAAGAAGCTTTCCAAGGAAGTCACCGAACTACAGAAACAGTTGAAGGAACGCAACGAGCAAGAGAAGGCCGCGGGAGGACCCCTTCCTGCCGTCGCCCGCACACCGGCCGAGGTGAAAGCCAAACCCGATTTTCAGCCCTTCAATCCCTCAACCGCCAGCGCGCGTATCGCCGAAGCAAAACAGGCCCTCGCACAGAACAATATTTCTCTGGCCCAGTCCCGAGTGGACGTAGCGGAATTCAAAGCGACACCCGGCTACGAGGTTCCCGTGGCCGATGCACTGACCGAAGAGCAAGTCCGCGTCGAGGAAATTTCCAAAGAGCGAATGAAGATCGTCTACTACCCGGACAAGCCCCGCGACTTGAACATCCTGATCCGAGGTGACGCCAGCCGTTGGGGTCCCGTCGTTCGCCGTCGTTTGCGGAGGGTTCTCGAACCACTGTTCACCCGGGCCGACAGTCCCGGTGCCCCGCCCTTGGAAACAGCCGGCATTCAAGACGCCTCGGCCGAACAAGCCGCCGCCGCCAAGCCCGAAGAGGTCCACTACTTCACCAATGGAAGCGGTCGGCTGGAACTCGCCCGGGCCATTGCCAATCGCAACAATCCACTCACCGCGCGGGTCATCGTCAACCGGGTCTGGGCCCAACACTTCGGGACCGGACTGGTCGACACCCCCAGCAACTTTGGCGTGACGGGCAACAAACCGTCGCATCCGGAACTCCTGGATGATCTGGCGGTCCGCTTTATGGAGAACGGCTGGTCGTTGAAGTGGCTGCACCGCGAGATCATGCTGTCGGCCACGTTTCAACAGCAGAATTCCGCCAGCGATCCACAACTGGCCGAACGGGTTGATCCGGCCAATCGCCTGCTGTCGCATATGTCACGCCGCCGATTGGGCGCCGAAGCGTTCCGCGATTCGGTCCTGGCCGTCAGCGGTCAGCTCGATCTGACAGCCGGTGGCCCGTCGGGGGATGCCGACGAGCCCGCTTTCCACCGGCGGGCCGTCTATGCGGGTGTGTCGCGGCATAAACTCAGCGATACGCTGCAGACGTTTGATTTTCCGGACCCGGCCATTCACTGTGCCAAGCGGGCCTTCACGACAACACCCCTGCAGCAGATGTTCGTGCTCAACTCCCCATTCATGCAGCAGCAGTCCAAAGCCTTAGCCCAACGGTTGCTCCGCGAAGCGGGAAGCACGCCGGACGAACAGATCGACTACACGTATCGGCTGGTATTCGGCCGGTCTCCCTCTGCCGTCGAAGTCGAGATCGGCCGGCAGGTTCTGCCGGCAGCAGACGCTCAGTTGGACGACAAGGACCGGCTGGCAGCCTGGCAGAGGTATTCACACGCTCTGCTCAGCAGTAACGAATTTTATTTCGTGGACTGAAACATGAATCCATTATTTCGCAATCAACCGATGCACCCCATCTCCCGACGGGAAATGCTCAGCCGGGTAGGGGGCGGATTCGGAATGCTGAGTCTGGCCTCGCTGATCGGTTCACCCGCTCAGGCGAGCGCCGACACGATTCCGCATTACGCACCGAAGGCAAAACGGGTCAGCTTTCTGTTCATGAGTGGCGGCCCGTCCCAAGTCGACACATTCGACCCCAAGCCCCTGCTCAAAAAGTTTGAAGGACAACGCCCCGAGGCGGCCGACATCCGCACGGCTTCGCCAACCCACGGCCTGCTTCCCTCGCAGGTGAAATTCATTCCGTCCGGCAAGTCCGGGATCCCTGTGTCCGAGCATCTCGGGAAACTGGCCGGCCACGTCGACGATATGGCCATCATTCGGTCGATGCACACCGATTTCCCCAACCACGCACCGGCGCTCTGCATGATGAACCTGGGTGTGCTGACACCGACGCGTCCCAGCCTTGGGTCGTGGCTGTCGTACGGTCTGGGAACCGAGAACGAGAGTCTACCGAGTTACGTCGCCCTCTGTCCCGGCAAACCCGTTGTCGGCCCGAAGCTGTGGGGGGCGGCTTTTCTTCCCGGCGAACACCAGGCGACACACATCAATAACTCGGACCTTACACCCGAGAAGATGATTCCACACCTGAAGAACGAGCTGATGTCGCGTTCCGAGCAACGCCAGCAGCTCGATCTCATCTCCCGACTGAATCAGCCGCATCTGCAGCAGCGGGTGGGTGACGATGCACTCGAATCACGCATTCGCAGCATGGAACTGGCCTTCCGAATGCAGTTCGAGGCACTCGACACATTCGACATCTCGCAGGAAACAAAAGAAACGCAAACGGCCTACGGTGAGAGTCAGTTCTCGAAGGCGTGCCTGTTGGCACGCCGGTTAAGCGAGAAGGGCGTCCGCTTCGTCCAGGTCTACTATGGAAATCGACAGCCCTGGGACACGCACAGCAATCATGCGGCCAGCAACGAACGACTGTGCAAGGACATTGACCACCCGATCGCGCAATTGCTGACCGACCTCAAACAGCGTGGCCTGCTCGACGAAACGCTGGTCATTTGGAGCGGCGAGTTCGGCCGAACACCCACTTCACAAAGCAAAGATGGCCGCGACCACAACCCGTATGCGTTCTCCGTCTGGATGGCGGGTGGCGGAATCAAGGGGGGCACGGTCCACGGGGCGACCGACGATTTTGGTTTTACGGCCGTCGAAAACAAAGTCCACGTCCACGACCTGCACGCCACCGTGCTGCATCTGATGGGAATCGACCACGAACGTCTGACCTACGAATACAGCGGACGCAACTTCCGCCTGACAGACGTCGAAGGCAATATTGTCAAGAACATCCTCGCCTGACTGGGGAGCGGACTCGGATCGCAATGCGACCAGGCAGTTCCCCTCGCACAGCGAGCGCGGACGACAGGAAGGGTCGATGTCGCGAACAACATTCCGGTCTTCAAGCTCGTCCTCAAGAGGCTGCGATCTTCCTGACCACTTCCGAGTCGATTGTGTTGTCTTCTTGTTTTGACGACATTCTGTGAAACAAACTTCTTCAGTCGCCCGACACACTGTATCTTCCTTTTCGCAGCGAGTCTCATCCAATGCCTGTTCGACCAATCTTCCCGGTAATCCTGCTGATGGTCACGCACATGGTTTCAACTGCCCACGCCGAGCCAAAACTTCGCCGGATTGCTGACCCGGCTGATTCGAACCAGGCCGCCGCTGTCGTCGTTGCAAATGCCGCCTTGATCCACACCACACAGCTGATGCCAGTTGGTGAGGACGGAAGCGTTCCCGAGTCGCTCGACAAAC
>CALJUK010000798.1 GCA_937975745.1 uncultured Planctomycetaceae bacterium
CGGTGGCATTCAGGGAGGTCGCACCTACGGAGCCAGCGACCGGTACGGAGAGTACCCCGTCGAGAATCCCGTGACACCCGGTGACATCGCCCACACGGTCTATCATGCCATGGGAATCAACGACCTCATCGCATACGACAAGTTGGATCGGCCCTACCACCTGCTCGACAATTCAAAGCCGCTTACCTCCCTCTTCTAAAACCGAACTTCCCCAATGGGCGATTCACCGGCCGGGACTGTTTCGTGTACCATCAATCCACAACCACTTCATCGCCGGACGCAGTGGACATTGCAGAGTGATGGCTCCCTTGCTTCGGGTCTGTAACGGTTCACGCTGTGGGGCGGAGTGATGCGGTCGTTTGCCCGGAGTAGTGAGACTCCACAGCTGCAGTCACAAAGCCGAGTCGTCGCGGCCCGGCTGACGGAATATTTCAATCACCGGCAGCAGCGACTTCACCACGCGCCTGCCGGATTCACTCTCGCGAGATTCACTCCATGTACCGAACCTCAGATTCCGCCAGATCACCGTGTGGACAGCACACGCTCCGCGGCGTCGTTTGTCGGCTCGACATCTTCCGCGTTAGGAAATATCCACAATTGGTCGAAGCGGTTGAACTCATGACGGCAGGTCCCATTGGTTTCGGCATTCCAGCAGTTCGCCCGCCAATCACTGGGATTTCCCGATCGGATGAACGTCTCTCTTCTGCATGGGAGGAGCGTCCCGGGATGTGCGCTGATGGAACGCAGTGCAGAGTGACAATGAGGTGCAATCGTACGTTGCAGGAGAACGACGACATTCAGAGCAGCAGTTCGCCCGCATTCTTTGACAGGAGTGACGGTCACGGGTTGGCGACGATCCTGAAACCGAAAACCGCCGACATGGCCGATACGATGTGCGCGCCAGCCAACGAGGTGTCAGCCGACTTGTTCGGGTTCAGAACGTGCGGCCGATGTCTGATTGGGTGGGCACTCCTGGGAAGCGTGACGGAGGCCGTCTTGCAAGTTTGCGACCAAGTCATCCTCATGGTACTGCCGCAGCAACACGGAGCAGCATCCTGATGCCCGAAATCTCAACTTTTATTTGTGTGGCCGGAATACTGCTCCTGCTGGGTATCGCGTCCAGCAAGCTGTCCGCACGCATCGGTGTGCCCGTGCTGCTGCTGTTTCTTGTGGTGGGAATGCTGGCGGGTTCCGAAGGTCTCGGGCGGATCGAATTCGAGGACTACTCGTTGGCCAATGCGATTGGCACAGTCGCCCTGTGCCTGATTCTATTCGATGGTGGACTTCGCACGTCTCATCATGCGATTCGGTCCGTCTGGAAACCGGCCGCAGTCCTTGCAAGTCTTGGAGTTCTAATTACCGCTGCGGTCACGGGCTTGGCCGCGTCCTGGATTGTTGGAATCTCGGTGCTGGAAGGCCTGTTGCTGGGTAGCATCGTGGGGTCAACAGATGCCTCGGCGGTGTTTTCGGTCCTTCGAACTGGTGGTGTCAACATCCGCAAGCGGTTGGCAGAAACCCTGGAGGTCGAAAGTGGATCGAACGACCCGATGGCGATCTTCCTAACCGTTGGGTTAATTCAAGTGCTGACTGGCGCAGTGGC
>CALJUK010000799.1 GCA_937975745.1 uncultured Planctomycetaceae bacterium
TGGAAGACGTATTTAATAGACATTCTTGGCAAAGCCGCCCGACGGTCAACTTTGCCCATCGCAGTGTGACGCGAAGGCCAAGCGAGGGCGAAGACAAAAACCACGGGGGCACGTGCAGTGCGTCGCATTCCGATCTCTGACACTCTGCCCGGAGCAGGGCAACACCATTTCGTCCCGTGTCCGGCATGATAGGCCGATTGTCGCGGGTTCCTTTAACGCGGAGTTGGTTTGCATGATGTGCTGGCGACGCTGGTGGTCTGTCGCACTCGTAATCACTTTCTCGCTGAGTGCGGGCCAGTCACAGGCGGTTGAGTACGACGACCCGGATTTTCCCCCAGGACTGCTGGCTAAGTACTCGGCCGCTGGCACGACGATCGAACGAATTGATTCGGACCTGTCGTTCGATTGGGGCTCGTACTCTCCCGATCCGCGGCTTCCCGTTGGCCCCTTTTCCGCCGAGTGGTCGGGTGAAATCCTGTTCCGCCAACAGGCCGACTACCGCTTCCATGTCTTTGTGCAGGGCGAAGTCACCCTGGTTGTCGATGGCCAGACCGTCCTTTCCGGAAGGACTGACTCCCCCGGTTGGATCTCCGGTCCGGCGACGGCCATCGGATTCGGCAATCGACCACTGAAAGTCGAATTCAACAAGACCGCGGCAAAAGCAGAGTTGCATCTGTTCTGGTCGACCGACCAATTTCTGCTCGAACCGATTCACAGCCACCTGTTGTTTCGGCCCGAAAGCCACGAAACGCTGGCGAAGCAGCGACACGGAGCAATGTTGTTCGATGCCTACCGCTGCAACCGGTGTCATCAGACGGACAACGAACCGCCAGCCCAGGCTGGCCCGGAACTGACGCATCTGGCGGCAAGTCTGTCGCCCGAACGGATCGCTGCCCGGCTGCAACACTCCGCTGTCGCAGGTTCGCAGGTCGACAATCGGATGCCGGATTTCGGCCTCTCTCCCCAGCAGGCCGAGCACATCACTGCGTATCTCTGGTCCGCCTCGAAGTCCATGAAGCTGCCGAAGCTTCCCCAGGCCAAAGATCGTCAGAAATCTCTCGAAGACGGCGTGACACTGCTGCATTCCACCGGCTGCCTTGCCTGCCATACCGTGAAGAACCAAGGCAAGTCGGGACCGTTTGGCGGCGGAGATCTCTCCGACGTCGGACGCAAGCGTTCGGAACAATGGTTGTTCAGCTGGTTGTCCAACCCCGAGCAAATCAACCGCGATCATCGGATGCCGGTCTTCAAGCTCACCACGCAAGAGCGGCAGAGCCTGGCGGCAGCCTTGGCGCATCTGGGACGAGAAGACGCGGATCGCGATCCGGCGCAGCCAACGCCGTCGACAGCGATTCCCGCCGGCGACGCCAAGCAGGGGAAGCAGCTGATCGAACAGTTCCGCTGTGCCAGTTGTCATCGCATTCCGGGAATCGACCCGCCACAGCCGGTCAACCGCAACGCTCTGACGAGCGCAATCGATGAATGGAACGAGACCTGTCTCGGACAGGAACCGGCGGCTGCAAAATTCCGTCCGGTCTTCCGCAATGTGAACGTGGATGCCATTCAGAGCTACATCCAATCCCGTCCAAGAGAACTCTCGGCCGAGTCACCATTCCAAACCGGACAACGTCTACTCGATCAGCGGGGCTGTCTGGCCTGTCACGAACGGGACGGTAACCGCGGCATCATGGAGATCGCCAAGCAAGTCGCACAGGATATCCCCACGCTGGCAGGCAAGAGCGAAGGGATGATTCCCCCCGCGTTGACGGCCGTCGGTGACAAACTGCTCGACAAAGCGCTGGCTGAAGCGGTCTCCGGAGAGCAACCAAAACGCCGGCTCTCGTGGCTGCATGTTCGCATGCCCCGATTCCAGCATTCTGCAGACGACAAGGCGGCCCTGCTGGCCTATTTCATTGGTCACGACCGCATCCCGGACGACGCCCCGCAATCCAACATTGCACTGGCAACTCATGGGAATTCGGAAGACCGTTCGGAGATTCTCGTGGCCGGTCACACTCTGGTCGGACCGCGTGGTTTTAGTTGCATCGCCTGTCACGAAGCGGGAAGTTATGTCCCTCGGAATGTGGCATTGGGAACCCACGGGTCCGACCTGCTGATGCTCGGGGAACGAATGCGAAAGTCGTTCTTCGTCCGCTGGACGCGGGCGCCGCTGCGAATTGTCCCCGGAATGGAAATGCCGTCGTATACGAAGCCCGTCCCCGGTCTTCTGGATGGACAAGTCAATCGGCAGTTGGACGCCATCTGGCGGGCTGTCAACGATCCCCGCTTCACACCGCCAACCAACCCGTCAGTCGTGGAGCAGTTCTTTGTTGTCGAACCCGGCGAGCCGGCACGCATCGTGCGAGACGTCTTTAAGCAACACGCACCGGCGGCAAAAGAGGGAGAGAAACTTCGCGACGAATTCATCCCCCGGGCGTTCGCCGTCGGTCTGCCAAATGGTCATAACGTCCTTCTGGACCTCGACACGGGGGCCGTCCGGGAATGGACGTTCGGCGATTTTGCCCGGCAGGAGACGATGGGCAAATCGTGGTACTGGAGTCTCGAAGGTGTACCGGTTGTCGGCGGATTCGAGGCCAAAAGTGACCTGGTGCTGACTCCGAGCGGCAACTCGACCGAGGGAAAAGCATCTGAGTTCCATCCGGTGTCTCACCGATTGCTCCGCTACATCACGATCGAAAACGGCGTCGAATTCGAATGCGAACTGACGTTCGATAAACCGATCACTGCCACAGTTCATCTGCGGCAACAGATTACTGCCACCGCAGGTCATGACGGCACACAAACCGGTTGGGTGCGGTCGATCTGGTCCACGGGAGTCCCCAAGGACATGAGCCTGTGGCTGAAAGTCGCGCCGTTCCTGGAGCCCGTCGGCAAGCCGCAGGCACGCAGTCGGCGGTCCTCAGTGAATCAAGAGACATTGAACCTGGGTGCTGACGGAGGAATGATTCGCGCGATCAAGTCTCCGACGGCCGGAGGCAAGACCTCGCGGCCCGACTTGTCCATTGCCTTCACGGCCGATCTCGAGCGGACGAATCTCGATCTGAAACCGCTGGAGCGATTGGTGACGACGGCCGACCCGATCGATTGTCTCCCTGGTTTTACCGGGATGCGTTTGCCGGTCGACGCGTCCATCATGCCGACTGCGCTCAACTGGGACTCAAACGGACATCTGGTCTTCACGTCGCTGAAAGGTCACGTGTATCGGGCAGAGGACAGCAATGCCGACGGAATCGAAGATCGATTGACGGTCATTGAGGAAGGTCTGGCGGCACCGTTCGGAGTGATTTCTGACGGCGATGACCTCATCGTGGCGCACAAGCCCGAAGTTCCGCGACTGACCGATGCCGGAACCGGCCAGCAACCGATCCGGCGAGACGTGGTTGCCAGTGGCTGGGGCTACACCGACAACTATCACGATTGGACGTGCGGCATTGTCCGAGATGCCGACGGTCTGTTGTATGTCGGCCTGGGAAGCGACTACGGCGACCCCAAGCGGCCCGCATCCGGCCAGAAGTGGCGAGGCTCGATCCTGCGGATCGAACCGCGGGGCAGTGTCGACTCGCCCGGTCGTGTCGAACCGGTCGCATTCGATCTCCGCTATCCGACCGGCCTGGCAATGGATGCCACCGGTCGCATCTTCATCAGCGATCAACAGGGAGTGCAGAACACCTTCAACGAGATCAATCTGCTAGTGCGGGGCAAACACTACGGCGTTCCCAGTCTTGAAAATCGCGAAGCCAACGAACCTGGGGAATGGCCCGCCGTTCAGATTCCTCATCCCTGGACACGCAGCGTCAATGGGCTGGCGTTTCTGCCAAACGACGAACGATTCGGTCCGTTCGCCGGGCACGGAATCGGCTGCGAGTACAACGAACGATTGCTGATCCGCTTCACCACTCAGACGGTCGACGGTGTCACGCAGGGGGCCTGCTATTACTTCAGCCGGCCGGATGCGGCCGACGAAAAACGATTCCTGGGTCCCATGTGTGCCGCCATCAGCCCCGCGGGGGAATTGCTGGTGGGAAGCATTCATGACAGTGGCTGGCTGGGGGGGCGGAATACGGGCGAGATCGTCCGCCTGACTCCGACCGGCATGTGGCCCAACGGCATCCGCGAACTCCGGGCGACGCCCGACGGCTTCGAACTCGAATTCGTGCATCCGATCGAACCGGACAAGGCGGCCCGTGCCGCGGCGTATACGATTTCCGGTTACACCCGAGAATGGGCTGGCAGCTATGCGTCGCCCGATTCAGGCCGCTACTCCCCATCGATCACGCAGGTCGAAATCAGCGGGGATCGCCGCCAGGTCAGGCTCGGACTCGATGATCTGCGACCGAACTACGTCTACGAAGTGACCTGCGATGCGATCGGAACGGGTGACCAAAGCGAGTTGTTCCCCGCAACGGGCCATTACACGATGAAACGCGTTCCAAAGAATTAACGCTGGCGTTGGAAGCGAAAGGAACGACATGCACGGGTCAGCCTCATCCGCGAAACTGGCAGTCATCACGGGCGTCAGCCGAGGACTTGGGCGGGCGATGGCCCGAGGACTGGCCGAAGCGGGCTGGACCATCGCTGGCTGCGGTCGCACTGCCGATGCAATCGCCACATTGCAGGAAGCACTTCCCCGGCCGCACTATTTCGCCCAAGTCGATGTCACATCCGACGACCACGTGGCCCGTTTTGCGGCGGATGTTCTGAAGTCGGTCGGCACGCCGGATTTGCTGATCAATAACGCCGCCGTCATCAATCCGAATGCTCCCCTGTGGGAAGTTTCCGCGGAAGAATTTGCCCGGGTCACCGACGTCAACATTAACGGCGTGGCAAATGTCATTCGGCGTTTCGTCCCCGCGATGATTGAACGAGGCAGTGGGATTATTGTCAATTTCAGTTCGGGTTGGGGACGATCAACATCGCCTGAGGTGGCCCCCTACTGCGCGAGCAAATGGGCCATCGAAGGACTGACGGCCGCGTTGGCTTCGGAACTTCCCGACGGGATGGCAGCCATCCCGCTGAATCCGGGCGTGATCAACACCGAGATGCTGCAAAGCTGCTTTGGTCACGGTGCCGCCAACTTTCCGACAGCCGACGAATGGGCGGTCGATGCAGTCGAGTTGCTCCTCTCGCTGACGCCGGCCGACAACGGCCGCCCGATGTCCGTCATGTAAGTTCGCTGGTCAGCAGTTCGATCGTCGTCCGGTTGGCGGCGGGAAACGGAAGCTCCCGAAGTTCTCGAACCGGGACGAAGCGAAAGCCGCAGAAGGCATTATTGGCGAACGGCTCGTCCTTTGGCCGGCAGAGCCAGAACGAAATCTCCACGGTCACTTCGGAATATGCGTGCACGCGATGGTCGAGCAACCGAACGGCCGTGACAGGCAGGCCGGTCTCTTCGAGACATTCCCGCTCGGCACAATCGCTGGGCTCTTCGTTTGGATGGCATTTCCCACCGGGAAATTCGGCAGGGCCCCCCCGTGTCGCAACGTCCCGACGCAATCCGACCAGCACACGACCTGCGTGCTCGACGACGGCGACTCCCACTCGTTGCGGCTTTGCCATGCGTCGTGAGATTCCTTCCCACCCGCAATTAGTGCGCATTGCGCACAACTGTGGCCGCTTTAGGACACTCACTGGCCTGCAAAGCAGGCTGGT
>CALJUK010000800.1 GCA_937975745.1 uncultured Planctomycetaceae bacterium
ATGCTAAACTTCGCTCGTGTTTCGGGGCAGGGCTCGATCAGTTCCCGCAGACGGACCATAACCTGCTTGTCGTTGGGAACTTCAACGCCGACGGTGTTCTTGCCGGGAACGGGCGAGACGACACGAACCGCGGGGACACGCAAGGCGATCGCCAGGTCGTCGGCCAATGCAGCCACCTTGGAAACGCGCAGACCGGGCTCGAGTTCCAGTTCGAACATCGTGATGACCGGGCCGGTGTCGACTTCGCTGACGCGGATGTTCAGACCGAATTCCCGAAATGTCCGTTCCAACACCTCGGCTGCTTTCTGCGCCTTTGCGGCGAGCAGCTCGAACGGGAATTCTTCCGGCTCTTCCAGGAGATCGAGATCGGGAAGCTGATATTCCTGGGGGCCTGTCTCGTGGCTGCTGGCGTCCAGCTGCGCGATGATTTCGTCCCGCGCACTCTGGGCGGAGACCGGCGGATTGACTTTCAGCGGCTTGCGGGGTGTCGCTTCGGGTTCGTCATCGTACTCGAAGGCGTGCGGATCGATTTCCGGTTCTTCTTCAGTCTCCTCCTCGACCGGTTCAGAGACTTTCTCGTCCAACTGGTTCTTCAGCAGGTCGGCCGCCCGACGACGACTATCGGACAACGCCTTCCGTTCTGCCTTCCAGGCCGCTGCGCGCGCCGAAACCGGCCCGAATGCGACTCGGTTGAACAGGCGAACTGGAGCCAGCACCAGACCGAACAGGTTGCCCAGCATTCGGAGCTCGACCGTCATCAGCAGGCCCGCCGTCAGCATCGACGAGAGCAGAATGCCGGCTCCGGTGGTCTGAAACTGCTCGGACAGCACAGCCGCCCCGTAGGCACCGACAAGACCGCCGCTGCCGATCATCGGTCCGGAGCCGATGGATGGCATGCTCCACTGCAGTCCGACGCAACCGGCGGATACCAGGAGGGCCCAACCGATCAGCAGGCTGGCCGACTTCCGTCGATCGTGAGTCGCGAATAGCTGCATGGCCCAGGCGAGCAATCCCCCGAGCAATACGAACGAGCCCTGGCCGAACCAGTGACGGAGGCGGTAGGCCAGGTAGGCACCGGCGATGCCACACAAATTGGTGGCGGACGAATTGGGGGGGTAAACGAGGTCGCCGGGTGGGTCGGCCGGATCGTAACTCAAGAGGCTCAGCGCGACGAACACCGAGGCGGCAAGCAGCCCCAATGCGCTCAAATCGCGGCGAAGTCTTGAGTAATCGGTCATGGCCAGTGTCGCGTCGTGGGCTCGGCGCGCACGCCGAGCGCAAAGTGGTCGTGGGGTGTGTCGTTGGCGTTCGCGGGGCAGAAAGTAATTCCGCCAGCACGCCAACCCGAAGGTGCCGTAGAGGTGTTCTTTTCGCAGTGACGCGCGGCACGCCGAACCGCCGTGAACGGCGTGCCGCATCGTCTCCACGACACTGTCTGCAGCGAAATTGTTGATTGCGTTTTGGGGACCGACTGTCGGCTGTCTTGCCAGCAATCGGTGATGCTCAAACGTAGCACACAGATGGCGGCGTGCTGTCAGGATGCCACATTCCGTGTTGATTTCTGGCAACATGCCGGCGCGTTGGTCCGATTACGCTGGCTGAGCAGGATCGACCGACCAACATCCGGAAGCAGCGTATCACTCGCGGTCCTCGGTGAGGGGCGCGGCGCGGGGCGGAGGAAACGCGTCGCAGTAGGGGGCGGAGCGGCGATGGCAGGCAGGTCCGACGTGTCAGCGAGAGACCCTGGCAGTTGCGCCGTCGCGACAAGCGAGTTGTCGAGGGCAGAGGGGGAGGCACCGGTCGTCCGTTTCGCAGTGCCGGGCGCCAACTTAACTGTTGGACGGGTTGGGACGGCCGGGTGT
Organism: uncultured Planctomycetaceae bacterium; assembly: GCA_937975745.1. GTDB lineage: Bacteria > Planctomycetota > Planctomycetia > Planctomycetales > Planctomycetaceae > CALJUK01. The sequence goes on from CALJUK010000800.1 coordinate 1,863, forward strand.
GGCCTGTGCCACTCGGGCCAGGGCCGTTTCGATCCAACGCATCAATTCGACGGCAATGATCTCCTTGCCGCCGGTGTAGAGCCCCACGGATTGTCCCTGGGCGTTGATCAGCTCGACCTCGTTATCGAGTGCACCAATCGCAGTCGGGCGATTGAGGACAATCGCGTCACAGTTCTTCTGGTACAGTTTTCGGACAGCATTGAAGTGGGCGTCCTGCGACTCGAGGGCAAACCCGACAACCCAGCGGTCACCCTTTTCGCGGCCGAGTTCCGCCAGAACGTCAATCGTCTCGATCAGTTCTAACTGGATTGCCTGGCCGGTTTTCCCAATTTTTCCTTCAACGCGGTTGCGGATCCGATAATCGCAGACGGCGGCCGTCCCGATGACGCCATCGCAATGGGCAAACTCGGCGACGCTTGCTTCGAACATCTGCTGTGTCGTCAAAACGGGGATGACCGTGCAGCCATCCGGAGGGGAGATTTCGACAGGACCGGTGACCAGGACGACTTCGTGTCCGGCTGCGATGGCAGCGGACGCCAGGGCGTAGCCCATGCGGCCGCTACTGGCATTCGACAGGTAGCGAACATCGTCCAGATACTCTCGTGTCGGGCCAGCCGTGATGAGAATTCGCATGGGGGTCCCGTCACGCCCCCGTACTGCGGGGCGGTGTGCGCTCCAGTGTGGTCGCAATGGCGGCCAGGATCCGGTCGTTGTGGGCCTATCGGCCCGGGCCGACGACTCCACAACTCAGCCAACCATCACCGGGAGGAATAATCTCCCAGCCATCGCTTGTTAGCTGGGCGATGTTGCGCGCGACGGCCGGCTTGGCCCACATCTCGGCGTTCATCGCGGGGGCGAAAATGCCTGGAGCGTCGATCGCCAGCGTCAAAGTCGAAAGGAGATCGTTGGCCAGGCCATGTGCCACCTTGGCCAGGTAGTCGGCACTTGCGGGAGCCACCACCAGGACTTCCGCTCGACGGGCCAAGCCGATGTGTTCGCCCCGGGGATGTTCTTTGGGTTGGAACAATTCGACGTAGGTGGGCCGGCCGGTCAACGCTTCGAATGTCGTCCTGCCAATGAATTCC
>CALJUK010000801.1 GCA_937975745.1 uncultured Planctomycetaceae bacterium
ACTCTGCCGAATGCAGTTCTGCTGGCTGTCTCGTTCGGATCGCTGACATTTCTCATCACCCGGATCGTGGAACGCACTGAGACCGGCTTACTGCATCTCATTCCGCATACGGTGTGCCGATTCACTCTGGCCTTGATCCTGCTCGACGCCTGGATGTTTGTGTGGCACTGGCTGAATCATCGCGTTCCGTTGCTGTGGCGATTTCATCGGATGCACCACAGTGACCCCAGCATGGATGTCACAACAGCGACAAGATTTCATCTCGGCGAGCACGTGATTTCCGGCACGCTGCGGCTGACGTTGATTCCATTGCTGGGCCTGAGTAACTGGTAGATCGTCATTTATGAAATCGCCGTCGTGGCGATGATCCACTTTCACCATGCGAATATCACAATCGGTCGAGCTGACCGGTGACTGCGATGTCTGGTCGTGACGCCCGACATGCACAAGGTTCACCACTCGCGCTGGCAGCCCGAGACGGATTCCAACTACGCCGTCGTTCTGTCCATCTGGGATCGCATTGCTCGCACGTTTCGATTGAACCCCGATCCCCATTCCATCCGATTCGGACTGAACGAGTTTGCTGACGATCGATGGCAGACCATCGGCGGCATGCTGAAGACACCGTTCCGTCATACACCAGATATCCAGAGAGCGGAAACGGAGGCACACGCCGCGGAATCCTCGCGCGACACGTAACTCCCGAAGGCAAACTGTCTCCAGTCTTCGGTTCTGTCGCGAAAAAAGTCTTGACTCCGTAATACGGTACGGGGCGTAAGCTGTCTCAGGTACAGGAGACAGTGATAATGACAACTCACAGCGGAAGTCTGTCGATCGGGCAGTTGGCAAAGCGGGCCGGGGGTCGGGGTCGAGACCGTTCGTTTCTACGAACGCGAAGGACTGCTCGTTGAACCGCAGCGACGGCAGAGCGGCTACCGGCAATATCAGAGCGACACAGTGGATCGCCTGTTGTTCATTCGCCGGGCCAAAGAACTCGGCTTCACGCTCAAGGAAATCAAAGAGCTGCTGTCGCTCCGCGTGGACGAGGACAAGACCTGCGCCGATGTCCGGCAGCAGGCGGAAGCGAAGATCGCAGACATCGAAGACCGCATTCGCTCGCTGCAGCGCATGAAACGGGCGCTTGTGAAAGTTACCCGACAATGCAGCGGCAGCGGACCGACCAGCGAGTGTCCGATTCTGGAATCGATCAAACGGAAGGAACGCGCGTCATGAACCGGGACGAATCACAAAGCGGTTGGCGCCGAAGTCTGGCCGCCCTGCCGGCCGTGGGAACGGCTCTGCTGCCGAGAGTGACCTGACCATGCACGCTCTCGGCTTCCGCCGGACTCCTCGGTTCGATGGGTCTCGCTTTTCTGTTGCAGACGGAATACCTGCTTCCGCTGATGCTGGTCGCACTGACCGCAGCGGTGGGAGCCCTCGGATACCGGGCCTCACAGCGACACGGTCGCGGGCCGCTGGTGACGGGACTGCTCGCGGCCGGCCTGCTCATCGTCGGCCGGTTCGTCGTCGGCCGGTTCGTCGTGGCGTCCGATCTGATGATGTACTGCAGTGCCGGACTGCTGATCGCGGCTTCCGTCTGGAATTCGTGGCCGAAGAAGCGTCCGGCACCACCACTTGTCGAACTGTCGTTTTCGGACGACACCCTTTCCAGCAGTCAGAAGGAGAATTGAACGATGACGACCACCCGAAAAGTCGAAGTTTTCAGCGCCGGCTGCGGCCTGTGCGATGACGCCGTCCAGCTTGTTCAGAGTATCGCCTGTCCGTCCTGTGACGTCGAAGTGCTCGACATGCAGGACGCGACTGTGGCTGCTCGCGCGAAGAGCCTCGGCATCCACCGCGTCCCCGCCGTCGTCATCGACGGCAAACTGGCCGACTGCTGCGCTGCAGGCGGCCCCGACGAAGCCACGCTGCGAGCAGCCGGACTCGGGCAGCCTGCCTGATCACGTGAGTCCACACAGACTCAAGTGCTGTCTGAGTTCGGTTGTGCTTTCAGTGCATCACGGAGGCTGCTGTGCGTTTTCGCAACTCTTCAGCGTGACGAGTTCCGGGCCGCAGCAGCCCGCTTCGGCGTAGAGTTCGTCTTTGGCATCGGCTTCGAGAACCACAAACACTTCCCATTTGTGGCCATCGGGATCGACCGCCCACACTTTGTCCTGAACGGCGTAGCAGCAGGTCGTGGCTTCTTCCGTAATCGTCTTGATGCCCGCGGCTTTGAACCGTTCAAGTGCCGCGTGAACGGCGGCTACGGACTTGACCTGGACGCCAAAATGAGCGGAACCGCCTTCGACTGACACTTCACCGTCGACTTCGTTGAGCGTCAGATTGACGGAGGGATCGGCCGGCTCGAATTTGGCATAACGGGGTCGCTCCTTGCTCGGTGATTCTCCCAGTAGGAATTCATAGAACCGCTTCGATGCTTCCAGATTGGAAACAGTCAACGCAACGTGCAGACGACAGTTGCCTGCGAGCTCGACGGCTGATTCGGTCTTCATCGCAACTCTCCTTACTTGAGGTCCTGCAGGTAACTTTCAATGCGGTGCCTGATTTCGTCGCGGACACGGCGAAAGACGACCATTTGTTCGTCTTCCGTGCCGGTGGCGTCGGCGGGATCGTCGAAGGGCCAGTGCAGCGTCTGCTTTGCTCCGGGAAATACCGGGCACGATTCCTGCGCGTTATCACAGACGGTGACGACCAGATCGAACGGCTCGTTCTGGAACTGGTCCAGTGATTTGCTGGTGTTGGTCGAAATATCGATGTCCAGTTCGTGCATGGCTTTGATCGCCAGCGGATGGACGTAACCGGAGGGCTTCGAACCGGCAGACTCGGCTTCCCATTCGCCTTTGCCTAGCGATTCCCACAGGGCTTCAGCCATCTGAGAACGACACGAGTTGCCAGTACACAGAATCAGGACGCGTTGCATGGAGCATCTTCCTCGGTTGATACGGCTGAGCAGCAGCCTTCGTGCTGGACGCAGCAGCAGGCAGGGACGGCCAGTAGTGCTCCAATCACGGGAGCGGTCAGGTAAATCCAGAACTGAGTCAGCTCGCCGCTGACGACTGCCGGAGCGATCGAGCGGGCCGGGTTCATCGAAGCGCCGCAGATCGGACCGGCAAACATGGCTTCCAGAAGAACGACGCCGCCGATCGCCGCGCCCGCCATGATGCCTTTCTCTTTTGCTCCGGTTGAGACGTTCAGAATCACGAACATCAGCATGAAGGTCAGCACGACCTCAAAGAGAAACGACTGCCCCCACGAGCCGGCCGGAAGCGTGGCTCCAAGATTCGCGTGATCCGGAAACATCACACGCAGCAGTCCGCTCGCCGCGATCGCTCCGGCAAGCTGGCTGACGATGTACGGAGTCACCTGCTTCGTCTCGAACCGGCGGGCGGCACAGAACGCGATGGTCACCGCCGGGTTGATGTGAGCCACCGACACGTCGCCGATGGCCTGAATCATCGCCAGCACAATCAGCCCGAACGTGATGGCGATGCCAACGTGAGTGATGACTCCGTTGCTCACGTCATTAACGACGATCGCTCCCGTACCGGCAAAGACCAGACAGAATGTGCCAATCGCTTCGGCTGCATACTTCTTCATGTGCTTGCTTCGCGTACCGGGCTTGGTTTGGTCATTGGTCTCGTTCTTGGAACAGGCAGAGGCTAAGCAAAGACAGCGAGAGTGTGATACAGACGGTGGTGATGGTTAAGGTGCTGACTCCCGTGGAAACGAGGAACCCCAGCCCAATTGCCGCACCTGACGTCTGAGCGAAACCGAGCAACAAGCGAAAAATGGCCCAAACTCGAACACTGGTTGTGGGGTTTTTCGGCACGATTGAACGACTCCATTCACCACGGCGAGACAGTGAATCGGACCTGCAATTCCTTTCCGTCTTCCTGACTACGGATTTCAAGGTCGTAGATTTCTGCCTCAAATGATCGACGCAACAGGATGTGCGTCTCACTCTGGTTGATGGTCCTGTACATCTTCATCCTTTCGACGATCCACAACTTGTAGTTCGCAAACGGTTCATTGGAGTTGATGGTCCATTCCGCCACCCGGCTCCAAGGCCCTGAGGTTTCCTTTGGTGTGGTGACTTGGCTGCCGTCCGGTGTCGAGATGCGAATGTGTTCCGACACCACTTTGTCAAACACATCAGCCGCCGACTCATCGTCGCTCTCCCGGTGGTTCTTCCAGATCAGCACAACGACCGCACTCACTGCGATTGCCGCAACGATCATCCGGCCCGTCTTCATTGCTCCTGCTTCCGCCACGGCCAGCCGAAGACTGCGAAACTCACCAGTGTGACGAGAACGAGAACGCCTCCGACGATGTATGACCCCCGCTGAAATCCACCAATCACCAGCGCCAGATACAAAACGGCTCCCAGCGTCTGAATCAGCCCTGCGGCTATCTGAATGGTTCCCCTTGCTTTTCGTGACCTCATTGCCATATGGCCATGCCGCCATGTGTAAATCAAAAAAAACACTTCTACTTCAACGTTGTCTGACGTCCCTTCACGTCCATACGATCAGGCCAAAAGTGAAGGCAATACCAACGCGAGTGATAACTCCGTTGCTAAAATCATTGACGACGATCGCTCTCGTGCCGACAAAGATCAGACAGAGCGTCCCGGTAGCCTCGGCGGCGTATTTCTTCATGCCGTTTCCCGAATCGAGCGGCTGCCGAAGCCACCATGATTCCTTTCCTGCCGTCTTCCACGTATCCTTGAGTGGACAGCAGGATTCTATATTTCGATAACTATAAAACAATGGAAACGACACAAGCCGTTCGAGCCCTCGCCGCTCTTGCTCAGGAATCGCGTCTGGAGACGTTCCGGCTTTTGGTTCGCGCCGGCACGGACGGGATGCCGGCGGGGAAGATCGCCGAGGAACTCGGTGTGCCCTCGGCGACACTGTCATTTCATCTCAAGGAGCTGTCGGCGGCCGGTCTGATAGGTCAACAGCGAACAGGCCTCTCGATCATCTACTCG
>CALJUK010000802.1 GCA_937975745.1 uncultured Planctomycetaceae bacterium
TAGGCCGTTACAACATGAATCTGGCGAGCCAGCTGGTCAGTAGAGTCCTTGCGGATGTGGACTTGAGGACCGTTTGGCTGCTTGGCGATCTGTTCGACCATACGCGAGAACGTTCCCGGTCCCTGGAACGAATCGATCAGACTGGAAACCGCCGAATAGGCTTTGCTGGCGTCCCAGTTCATTGCGAAATAGGAGTTCGCGGATTCGGACACCCACGTTGGCGGGGCGAGTTGGGCTTGGGGGAAGTTGAAGACGCTGAGAACGCCTTTGGTCGGCTGATCAACATAGACCATGGTCCGATTGACCGAATCGAATTCGTCGGTCGCCAGGTCAACGGCACCACCAATGGCCTTCAGTTTGTTCAGCCCCAGTGACGGAAGGAAGCCCAATGCCATCTGCGCCTGGGTGTTCTCCGCTGCGATCGCCCCGATGAGTGCGATGGGATTGACGAACCATTTGGCAGCCGGTTGTTTTTCGTCCGGAGCGCACTTGGACATCATGTAGGCGTAGACATCGTTTCCAGCGAATGTGTCGTTGTGCTGGCCGTCCCAACGTGCAAAAACCTGGGAAAGAACTTTGGTGTCATTTGCGATCAGTAACCGCGAATCCTTCACGACGTACATGACTCGCTGCTGGTTTTCTTGATTTCTCGAGTTCTGGGGGGGCTGTGACGGGTCGTCATTCTGATTCGCGACAGAAATGATAGTGACCGTTTCGCCGTCGATCTCTTCGGTAGTGATCTCCGAGCCCTTCTCCTGGGCAGCGTCGTGCCCCTTCTTGAGCAGTGTGTCGAGTGTCTCGCGATTCTCGCCGATGTCGGCAACCGCCAGGAAACCGAATTTGCCCCCCGCGCGGAGAACGGCAATCGCCAGTTCGCCAGCCGGCAGTTCCATCAGACTGGAAAGAGTGACGCCGAGTTTTTGTTCCGCTTCCGTCGAGACTTCGTTCAGCTTGTCCTCAAACTGTTGCAGGAACGGTGCGAACTGCTCGTCGTGAGCCATTTGACCCAGCAGTGTACTCTGCCAGCGGTCCCCCAATTCCGGGACGCTTGGGATACTGATGTATAGGGGGGTGTTGGATGGGAGCAATCGGTCGACCGAAACCGCATCGGCCGCGAACGTGCACGTCAGGCTGGCGGTCATGACTGCGAGGGATGCCAGAGCGGCAATGACCGCGGAGCGAGATCGTCTCATGAAAGGTGTTCCTATGCTGTTGGTGGCCTGCCAAAACTTCCGTGTGGCATGGATTGGGCCCGGCTGCTGTCTTGCCGGGCATTGTCTGCTGTACTCCATTACTACCCCGAGACTACGGAGTCGCGTTTCTCGGAAATAGGCTGGACCCCCGAATTATCGCAATTTCCGCCCGCCTTGCAATGACCGGAGCCCAGCGTGGCCTCTGCTGGATGCTCGGATCACGCCAGAAGCCGTATCCCAGGTCACAAACCAGCCCTGGCTGACCCTCATCCGGCCGCGATGACCCCAGTGATGCGATGCCCGCAATGCTTCGAAAAATCTGCGGAATTTCTCCCGTCGGGACATTCCACCTGTCGCTGCCCCATCTGTTCCTGCGTAGAGATGGTTTCTAGGAAGACGGCTTCTGAGACGGCAGGCGGGGCGCTTCCAGGTAGCGGTAGCCGGTGTTGGCATTTGTCCTGTCAAAGGCAAACGCGTCCCGATTGTCGAGGAAATACTTCAGGTACTCGATCGGAATGGCGAAACCGAGTCCTTCACCGAAGGCCAGCTTCATGTTTGTCACGCCGATCACCTCTCCCCGGGCATTGAACAACGGCCCGCCACTGTTCCCTGGATTAATCTGGGCCGTCGTCTGCACGTAGAGCAGTCCCTCGAAATTGCGATTCCGATTCCCAATGATGCCGCGCGAGACGGATCGTTCGAGGCCAAGTGGATTGCCGATGGCGAAGACCTCCTCTCCTTCACGGCCGACGCCATCCGGAGTCAGGTAGACGTGCTGAAGTTCGATGTCTTCGGGTGGGGGCACTTGGAGCAGGGCGAGATCGATGTAGGGGTTCAGGGCGA
>CALJUK010000803.1 GCA_937975745.1 uncultured Planctomycetaceae bacterium
GTCTAACGCCACATACGACTTGCAGGAGCACCGCTCAATCAGGAACGCGATAAAGGTACGGCGGCACAACAGCGCGAACTGGAGAAAGAAGTTTCCACGTTCTCCGAGGCGGCCATCATCTATTATGAAGAGACAGCCCGCCGGTTCGAGAAGTCGCAGGAAGCTCTGGCTGCCAGTCTACGGGCGGCCCAACTCTTGCAGGCCGCTGACCGTCGGGAAGACGCGTTGGATGCCTATCAGGCGGCGCTCAAACTTCTGGGAAATCCGGAAGTTTACCGCAACCAATGGATCAGCATTGAAGAGTTCGAACGCATCGTTCTCGACGCCCGCAACGAGTGGGTCTCGCAGGGGCGATTCGAAGAGGCCAGTGTCCTCTCTCGCAGCTTGACGCCCCTCTTGCCGGCCATCCAAGCTCTCGAATTGTCCGCCCGGGCCAACCAGCAGTGGGCCGAATACCTGCAGGAAACGTACGACACGGCAACCTACATTCGCCAGGTGGAACTCAAATCGGAACTGCGGGATCGCTGGCGACAGAGCGGCAAAAGCTTTGACGAACTGGCAGAAGTCCTGCGGACCTCGCGGCGTTATCCGGAAGCGCTCTGGACCAGTGCGGAACACTTCCGGCGGGGACACGATTTCTCAAACGCGCTCGAGCAACTCGTGCGGTTCATCGATACCAAGCCAGCCCGCCTGCTGCCAACAGCGATCACCGCGCGGGGGGAGGTCCTGATGGACTTGGATCGCTTACCCGAGGCGGTTGAACAGTTTGAACGCGTCATCGAAGAGTTCCCGACTGATGCCGCGGCCTTCGAAGCAGAATTTCTCCTCGGCCGTTGTGCCATGGAAATGGGCGACACCAAGCGGGCGGCTGGAATCTGGACCGGGATTCTCGATTCGAGTGTTCTGGCGCCGGCGGCCAACGAATGGCGATTGTCCTTGTTCTGGTTGGGCCGGTTGAAATACGAACAGGCAGAGATCAGTCACTCGCAGGCCGAAGGGATTTTGTTGGCCGGCGGCGCGGCCGAAGCGGCCAAACCGCAGTTTCGGCAGGCCTACTTGCTCTGGGAAGAGGCCGCACGACTTCTGGAAGAGTACGTGCGGCGGTATCCGTCCACCCGGGAACGGGTTGAGGCGCGGTACTTTCTGGCGAAATCTTTGCAAAACAACGCCTACCGGCTCCAGAGAGACCTGGAAGCGGCTCGCACTGACAACGCTCGCGTGGAGCTTCAGCGAACCGCGCGCGGTCTGCTGGCGGATGCTGCTCAGGAATTCCTCGGACTGCAAGAGGACCTGTTCATCCTGCAGGAGCGTGGGCGGCTCGATCCGATTGCCCAGCGTGTGTTGCAGCTGAGTTACTTCGAGCACGCGAACGTCTATTACGCGCTCGGTCAATATGACAAGGCCATTCAGGAATACAACCGGGCATTGCACCGGTACCCCAATAGTCCTCAGGTACTCATGGCGTACACACAAATGACGAACTGCTACGACCATCTGTCCCGGCCCGGTGATGCCCGCATCATTCTGGAACAGGCACGCGTCGTTTTGAACCAGATGGGACCAAACAGTTTCGATCCGCAAATGACCAATTTATCGAAGGACGAGTGGGATAGCTGGCTGCAACGGGCTCGGCGGCTGCATTAAGCCGAAGCAGGCCGTTCGCAGCGCCCCTGCGATGGCTGTGCCATGACGGATTGCAGAATCGACATCAGGTGAGTATCGGACGCAACAGGATTACGAGGACGTTTCTCATGGAGGCGACCGGCCATCCGGATTTTCTGGAAGTGTTCAACACGCGTCGCGCGTGCTGCCGGGCACTACTGGAACTGTCGCAACAGCAGGATGAGTTAATCGCGGGAGACGAGTTCTCGCAGTTGTTGACTCTGTTGGGCCACAAACAGCAGTTGCTGGCGAAGCTGTCGGAATCGATGAACTCGATTCCAGAGTTGTGGCAGACCTGGAGCCAACACCGTGAGCACCTGTCAGAGAGTGTTCGTTCGGCCTGCGAACAGATTTTGGGCCAAACCGAAGATGTGATGCAGCAGTTGTTAGAGCAGGAATCGATCAGTTCACACAACTTGCAGGCCAGAAGAGACGAGACACAACGGCAATTGCAGTCGATCAGTCATGGTGCGTCGACCTGCCGGGCGTACCAGGACGATTTTCAGTCGGAAACCCACCGACATCTTGATTTGGATCGTTGACGATCCGTTACGCCGGTCCGAATGCCAGGAAGGTGTCCGGGACGGTTGCAGACATGTGCGGTCGGTTCGATAGCCGGCCGTGGAGGTGATTGACGAAGCCAGTGTCGGCCCGTCGCCGCCTCAGACAATTTGATGGAACACAGCCCTGCTAGTGAGGGAGACATGATGTCACGTCACTTACGCATTTTTTCGGGCGAAAGCACCGCGCGGGTCCTGGTCTTTAACGTCTCGGACGACCTATGGCGAGCGCATGCCGACGCTCTATCGTCCGGTGACTGTCAATTCTCGCGAGTGGCGACTCTTGCCGAAGCCTGCCATCAGCTCAATACTTCGCACTGGGATGTCTGCCTGACGTCCGTTGACCGTTCGGTTAACGAGCTGCTGGAAATCCTCCGGACTGTGGAGGCAAACCGGTCGGCCACTCAGGTTGTGGCATTTACTGCCGACGGCCAGATTCCCGAAGCATGCGACACGAACTCGGCGAGCGCTCATTCCGGTCGTCTGTTCTGCCTCGACAACGAGTCCTCGGCTCGCCGACTTGGGACGGCGATCGACCTGGCAGCCGAGCGAGCCCAACGCCTCAGTGAAACCGAGCGGCTGCGACGACAGGTCCGCAACCGCACCTACCGCGAACTGGTCGGTCATAGTTCGGCCGTTCTCAATTTGAAACGGGAGATTCAGGGCGTCGCGGATGAAGGCTGTCCGGTTCTGATCAACAGTGCGCCCGGTGCCGAAGCGGGCGTCGTGGCGCAGGCAATTCATGATGCCTCCCCCGTAGGACACCGGCCACTTATTCGCATTCAGTGTGGCGTTCTGTCGTCGGAACAGCTGGAACGCGAACTGATCGGCGGCGAAGAAACGCCGGACCTGCCGGCATCGCAGGGGAGACTCGGCCAAGCCGAGGGAAGCACGTTGTTCCTCGACGAAGTGGAAACAATCGCCGTGACCGTCCAACGTTCCCTGCTGCGTCTGTTACAGTCGGGCCATTACCGAGATCCAATCACACGGGACGTTCGCCAGTTTAAAGTTCGCATTGTGGCTGCCAGCTACGGAGACCTCGAAGCGGCTGTCAGACGAGGCGAATTCCGCGAAGACTTGTACCGGTTCTTGCGGGCTTCGACCGTCACTGTTCCCGGTCTCAGCGAACGGCTGGAAGATATCGGCCTGTTGGCGGAGCATTTTCTCACGCAGGCGGCCCACCAGGAAGGACGCCCTTCCAAGCGGTTGACGGTGGAGGCGTTGTCTCTGCTTCGGCAACACGCCTGGCCCGGGAACGTCGCCCAGTTGCGGAATGCCATTTTCCGCGCCTGTGCCGTTGACGTCGGACCGATGCTGACTGCCGCTGACATTGCTCCCTGGCTGGAAGAGGTCCAAGAGGATACTGGCCCCGTGGCTGGTGTCTCGTTGAAGGAGATGGAACGGAAACTCATCGAAGCAACATTCGCCCGCTGTGCCGGCAACAGGGAGCGGACAGCTCAGATGTTGCAGATTGGACTGCGAACGCTCTCGGGCAAGCTGCGTGAATACGGTTACCCGCCGCGAGGAGGCCCGGGTTCGAATCTGGTGCGCCGCAACCAGGCTCGGGCGGCCTAAAACAATTCACTCGTGAGGTGTGGCCCGTCGCCACACCTCCGATTTGGTCGACGCGTGGACGTCTGCCTGGAGGATCGACGATGCAGCCCATTTTTCAGAACACACCGCTTCCCCTGCTCGAACTGGCGGCTCGCTTTGGTGAGCAGCGACAGGACGTGCTGGCGGGAAACGTGGCCAACATCGACACTCCCGGCTATCGAACTCGCGACTTGCCTGTTGAGGAGTTTCAGAAAGCACTCACACAAGCGATGGCTGCGAGGTCGTCACACGCGCCGCCAGGTCATTACGGCCCATCGGCGCCGGTGAGTTTACAGGAGCTTTTCCCGGAAACCCTATTTCGAGCAAATGAGATCAACAGCGGGCACGTCACCTTTCAGGATGGTAACAACCGCAATATCGAACGCGAGGTCATGGAAATGACCAAGAACTCGCTGATGCAAAACATGGTGATTGAGTTGATGTCCGCCCAGTTCCAGATGCTGCAAGCGGCCATTTCAGGACGAGCGTAATCATGCCCGACGCGACGAGTAACCTCTCGCACGAGTCCAACCGAATGAGGTGCACAAAATGCTGAAGTCCATCGATATCAGCACGTCGGGATTAGAAGCGCAGCGCCAACGCATGAATACGATCTCGGCGAACATCGCCAACTTGAACACCACACGCGATGCGGAGGGAAATGTGGCCCCGTTTCAACGGCGACTGGTCACGTTTCAAGCGGCTCAGGATGGCCCGAGCGACCTGGGTGTCGGAGTGACTTATCAGGTGGAAGTCGATGCCGGCGCGTCGCCTCGGCGGGTCTTCGATCCGGGTCATCCGGACGCCGATCCAGACGGATTCGTGCAGCTTCCCAATATCGACGTCATTACGGAATTTGTGAACGCGATGGAAGCCAGTCGAGCCTACGAAGCGAATGTGGCTGCCATCGAAGCGACCAAGCAGATGGCGAGCCAGGCGCTGCGAATCCTGGCGTAGTCCAGCAAGTACAGACTGCCCGCTTCAGGGCACGACAGTCAGGTGCATAAGTAGGGGACGAGACATGACAACTCCAATCGCCGGGCTGGGATCACAATCGGGACTGTCGTTCATCGACCCGACTCTGCTGGGCGGCAGCTCCACGTCGTCCCCGTCCGTTCAGGGGGGGACCGCATTTCAGAAGTTACTCCTGCAATCGTTGTCCCAGGTCAACGACATGCAGCTGCAGTCCAACGCCGCGGTCGAGGAACTGATCTCCGGTGGCAGTATCACCCAGGTGGAGACCCTCTCCGCAGTCAAAAAGGCTGATCTGGCTCTCAAGATGATGCTGCAAATCCGCAACCAACTGTTGGATGCTTACAACGAGCTGCAACAAGTGCGGATCTAGTTGTTCCGTAATCCAGTCGAGAAACCACACTAAGGCGGTCGCGTTGTGATGGATGCGTTTCGAAATACACTCGGGCAAATGCAGCGGCTGTTGTCAGCCATGTCGCCCAGTCAGCGCGCAACGTTGCTGGTCGCCCCGTTGCTCATCATCGCCGGATTGGGCTACGTCATCTATCAGGGAACCGCGGGATCTTACACGGCGGCTTCCTGGGGAAAGGTCTTCACCACGGCCGAGATGATGTCTGCAGAGCAATCGCTCATCGATGAAGGGCTGACCGATTTTCACCGCAAGGGCCAACGGTTGATGGTGCCCAGCAATGAGGCAGAACGGTACAACGCTGCGTTGGTGCAGGGAGAAAGTCTCCCGTCGGACTGGGCTGAAGAATGGGAAAAGCAATTTGAGAATGCCAGTATCTTCTCGAGCCGGGACCAATTGCAGGCAATGAAGGACATTGCCCTGGCCAAACAATTGCGGCGTATTCTGCGAGCCATTCCCGATATCGAGGATGGAACTGTCGTCTGGGCGCGCGCGAAGGCCCGCCGTCCGTTCGGTTCCGTCGCCCCAGAAGTGACCGCCACGGTGAATGTGCTGCCAAAGC
>CALJUK010000804.1 GCA_937975745.1 uncultured Planctomycetaceae bacterium
GACCATGTTCTGATACGAATAGCCATTCAACGACAGTTTGGGATCGTCGGTGTGAATCCCAAAAATCGCTCCCCACAGAAAAATCTGGGTGACGATTGGCAGGAACCGCATGAATGTCGCAAAGAAAAAATCACCACGGTAGACGAGGCGTTCTTCGATGCAAGTCCGCAGAATGAACCAGTCGACGCGCAACCGGGCTGTCAGAGTACGGTTAATGCGGGTCGGGTGACTCAACGCGACTCCCCCCGCTGGCTGCCGGACAACTCGGCCGCGCGTTCCCGCCGGTCACGGGCGTGCGTTTCGAACATCTCGGCGATGACTTCTTCCAACGGCCGTTCCTGCACGCCGATGTCTTCGACTTCGTAATTTTCCAGCAGCCCAGCCAGGACGCGCGGAATCTGCTGCCGCTCAACCTCCAGCCGGACACGGGGTGGGCGGGCCTCCAGCAGCCGGCCGAAGCGTTCCAGACCTTCTGGAACCGTGGCCGTCGCAAACAGCAGGTCGATGATTTTGTGTTTGCTGAAGCGGTCCAGGATCTCGCCGATCGGGCCGTCGTGCTTGATTTCTCCCTCGTTGATGATAATGGCCCGGTCGCAGAGGGCTTCGACGTCCTTCATGTAGTGGCTTGTCAACAGCACGGTGATCGACCGTTCCTGCTGATACCGCTTCAAGAAGCTTTGCACCCGCCGTTGTGAAACGACGTCCAGACCGATGGTCGGTTCGTCCAGAAACAGCACATCGGGGTTGTGCAGCAATGCGGCAATCAATTCCATCCGCATCCGCTCACCCAGGGAGAGCTCGCGGACCGGCTGGCCGACCAGGTGGCTGACTTCTAGCAGCTCGGTCAGTTCTCCGCAGCGGGCGTCAAAGTCGGCCCGGCTGATACCGTAGATTTCTTTATGCAGGCGAAATGACTCTTGCGCGGGAAGGTCCCACCACAATTGATTCTTCTGTCCCATCACCAGCGAAAAGCGACTGCGGTAGGCGTTCTCCCGCTGCCAGGGGGTAAATCCCAACACGCTGGCTCGTCCGCCGGTGGGCTGCAATAGACCAGAAAGCAGTTTCAGCGTGGTCGTTTTCCCCGCCCCGTTGGGGCCCAGGAAGGCGACCATCTCGCCTTCCTCGATCGAGAAACTGACCTCCGCGACAGCATGGACCGGTCGATATTCCCGGTGAAATAGCCCGCGCAAGGAGGCCCAAACGCCTTCCCGCTTCTGGTAAACCTGATAACTCTTCGAGAGATGTTCGACTTCGATGGCAGACATGACGGCATTGTAGTCGCCAAGCTGACCGGTTTCGATGGAACGAGAGAAGAGAGTTATCCCCGCGCCGAAAGGCCACACGCCCGAGCCGACCGCGTCAGCGGCTGACAATAACTTCGGGACCGCGGTCACTTAGCGGGTAAGCCGGTCATACAGCTCACAGGCCAAGAGAGGCCCCAATGCGACAGCCATCACGAACGGAATGGTCGAAACCAACTCGTCCACTGCCGTCGGCACCGAACTGCGGGCTTGCGATCGGAGCCAAAACAGCGGGCAGAGGACCGCGAAGACCAATAGCCCGAATCGAACTTGCTGTCGCAGTGCCAACTCGGGTCAGGGACGAAATCCGAGTCGATGCCGTATCCCGTCCGGACCGAAGAGCAGTGTCATAATGGCAAGGATGACGATTAACTCGGCAAATGTTGGAATGCCGAACATGGCTGACCACTCCACTGCATGGACACGACGGAGCGGGAGGTGATAACTCGCGGCCTACTTTTGGACGGTGGCCGGGCCGCGGTACAGCTGCGTGTAGTCGACCGCAACGTGCAGCAACTCGTTGTTGTAGGCATCGTCTGGGAAGATCGGCCCGTCTTGGCTGGTGGCCTCGTCGACTTCCTCGGCGACCTTCTCGTCAGCTTCCTGCCGAGCTTGTTCGGCCCGCAGGACAGACTCCTTCAGGGAGACCATTTTGCGATTTTTCTGCTCGACGTAGCGGGCGATGTCCTTCTGAGTCTTCTGGAACTCTCCGTCCGCGTTGACGCGCGCCTCGCTCCGCTTGCTGAGCGTCTCGATCAACTCCGGCGTTACCATGCCCAGCGTGGTGTAGTTGGCC
>CALJUK010000805.1 GCA_937975745.1 uncultured Planctomycetaceae bacterium
TATCCGGCCAAAGGCCGTTGATTACAGGTCAAGGCGATTCCGCATGGATGCGGAACTCTGAGATCGTGCGATGTTGGGCGCGACGCAGGAATTGTTGCTATCAATCTGATGGCACACCTTGACTCCTTACCCCGATCCCGGTGCAGTGTTGCCACATTCTCGCGATCTGCACGTCGCGTTCCTCCTCCGAAGCATCGAAGTCGAACTCTACGCTTGCCTCGCCGCAAAGTCGCGCAAGCGAACCGGCTCGGACCAGTAGTCGGTCGTCCGTTCGTCTTTCAGCAGAGGGGCGAGAATGCTCCCCACCGGCACATCTGTGTCCGTGTAGCGCAAGGCGAAGCAGAGTTCTATCGCTTCTTGCGTGGTCGCGGAATGAAGAAACTCGGCAAAGAATCCTGCACATCTGTTCGGAAATGTGTCACATAGGCTCTCGAACACCAGATCCAGCGACCATGATTCCTGACCATGGTCACGCCGCAGTACTTCGATGAGTTCGTTCGTTTGCTGGAATGCAAGGCTCGCGTCTGCCTGTGGAACGGCACGGACAGCGATTGAGAAGAGGTGTGGGTCATTCGTTTCCAGCATGATCTCGGCAATTCGTTGCCGGACCACTTTATTTGGTGTCACAGTCATCGCCTTGAGTGTCCGCTAACTTCTATTCCATCGGTGTCGTTCTTCCGAGCTTGTCAGGCTGAGACGTTCAAGATAGTCCAAGAACACAGCCTCGGATTCCTCCGGAAAATAGAAAGCCAGACGAAGTGCTGCGCTGGAGGTGTAGTCCGTCCGAAAGTCGAGCAACAGTGAGTCATACAGCGATTGAGCCGGAGTGTGTGACTCCC
The DNA here is from genome assembly GCA_937975745.1 of uncultured Planctomycetaceae bacterium. Classification (GTDB taxonomy): domain Bacteria; phylum Planctomycetota; class Planctomycetia; order Planctomycetales; family Planctomycetaceae; genus CALJUK01. The sequence goes on from CALJUK010000805.1 coordinate 840, forward strand.
AGGACCGTCGCACGAATGCTCGCACGTCTGCATCCCCAACAGGACTTGTAATATAAATCAATGCGGTCGGCTGATACTGAACGGCCATGTATGTTCGATTCACGATCTGCCCGATGATGACATAGCACACATCACCCACTGTGATCGTGTGGAATTGTCGCATTCTGCTGATCAGATCGAGCAGCGTGTCGTCTGCCGAGGCATCATCGGACACATCGTGATCCGGATCTATTCTTGAAGGGACCCTGCGGCGCTTTGGGGCGAGACCGGCTTGATGCAGTCGTTCTGCTTCGTCAAGCAACTCTTGTTCGATGGGCCTAGCAGGATTCAGTTCGCGGAGCGGCGGCCATGGAAGTGAATCGGTGACCCATCGCACGGGTGGAGGTGCAGCGTAACGCATGCCTCCAAACCCCCCGCCGTGTTCTACCGTCAGTCCGGTCTCAGTGGAATCATCCAATGCCTCCAGAAGATAGGGCAATGCTTTGGGTCCGTACTCGACGAGACGTGCAAACGCTGGTGACGCCTTCAACCCGTGATTCATCAGAATGTCCCCGTGCATCTCAACGGCCCACGGTACGGGAGCAAAACCGGTTCCACTCATCGTCGGGGACAGTCCGACGTGGGGGTCGGCGATTTCTCGCAGGTCATGGATCAACGATCTGATTTCGGCGACCTCGCTCTCTGTCGGTGTGTACTTCTCCTCTAGCGACTGCGAGTCTTCCGCAATCATCGGTGGTCTAGCTGTGCGCAGTGCCGCACCGACCGAAAGAAGTACGACGCAGGAAACAACCAACGCGATCTGTTTCATGGTGCTCCCTCCAACGTGCCATCTGGCTTCACGTCGTTGCAGAGCGAGGTCCCGGTGGAAGAGTTACGAGAGTGGCCGCCCAACGGGCACCGCACGGCCGTCGCCGCTCGTGCGGCTGACTCAGAGCCGTGCTTTGTGAGTAGATTCTGTTCAGCAACAGAGCGCCGTTCACAGATCAAGGCGATCCGGCGGAGCCGGACTCTGCGGCCATGGTGCCTTGTTGGCCGCCGGGTCAGGAAACCCAATTGCCCGTATGTTCCTTTATCGTCCAATTGCCGTCTTTCTTTTCAACGACGAGTGAACCGCCACTGCTAGCAAGTGGGCCGCCGTACTCTCCGAAGATCACCTCCGCAGTGGTGTCATCACTCCATTCGATAATGGAAACGTGATAGATGTCACAGCGCTTGCCGGTACGCGGGTCTTCCACGCCTCGCAAGCGATTCTCCGATTCCATTTCGCCGGATTTCGGAAGCCGGGCATCCGATGCAGGACGCAACGTCAAGCCTAGTCCATTCAGTCGTTCCATAACGGCGGGTGTCGGGTCGATCCACCCATCGCCCATGCGACCTGTCGAAATGAAATACACCTCGTTCGGGTCAGCGCCTCTGAGCATCCATTGAAGGACAAATACCGCAACATCCGTCGCGTCGGAGGAACGCGGATCAACCACGGCAGTTGATTCGGTGGTAGCCTGGAGTTCTGTTTGTGGTAGACGGGCTTCAGATGACTCAGCTTCACGCTCAGGGGTTGTGTGTGCTGTACGATCGTGAGCAACAGGCGCTTCCGAACATCCGACCGTTGCCGTCACACAACACCAAGCAGCAACAGAAATGGTTGCTCTCATCGTCGTCTGTCCAACGGGGTTTCATATGACGTCGTGCGGCGCTAACCCCTACTATGCGACACGACCGCCATTTTGACAGCTCAATTCTCACC
>CALJUK010000806.1 GCA_937975745.1 uncultured Planctomycetaceae bacterium
AAACCCGTTTTACCTATTCCCCCCAAATAGCGCCAGTCAAAATTGCCGCACCCTGCGACGGCTGAGTCATCCGTCCCGCTGATCGGCCCAGTCCTGGCACGGCCGGTCGTGTCAACCAGATCGGTTGTCGTAAGCCGTCGTTGCAAAGCAGGTTGGGGCCAAGGATTGAAAACAGGCGGAGAGGGGGATTCGATCAGCCCGATTTGCGTTTGTCGCGACGGGCAAAGGAGTTGCGCCGCAACTGTGGAAACGGGCTGGACTTCGACGCTGCTGGTCGCTTGTCGTCGTTTGTCATTGTCTGCTGATTCTTGACATCGTTTTCAGCAAAGTTTCAGCACAGCTGAACCGCAACCATGCCCCCCGTAGTAAACTCCCCCCGGCCCTGCCGCCCAACACATCGAATTGTATTCCTTTGTATGGTGTCAGTGTTCGCCATCGTCCACGAACAGCAGTTGCGAGACCTCAGCTCAAACGTGCATAAAGGACAGGCCGGTACTGTTCTCTCCGGATTCGCATCGGGATCGCACTGCTACGGTTGCACAAGCGTACCGACGCTGAAGATGTCTGCAACGTCCGGACGATGCTGAATCGAAAACGGGCGGAAGAGATGATTCTCGACGCGGTCGGTCGGCAGATTCTGGCTAATGGTGAGTGGCTCCGCGTGGTTCACGACGAACTGAAGTCTGCATGGTCGAGCCGCGATGCAGACAATCGGGGATCGGACTTCCGGAAGCGAGAGGACAACCAGCCGAGGCCGTTACACCCTACGTTTACTCTTGCACTTCCCAGCCTGACACATACCAGTTGCCATCGCGTTGCGGTTCAAGCGTCACCGCAAGAATCGGATCTCCAAGGCTGCCAGTGCCGTAGAAGTACGTTCCATGTAGTGTACTTCCCTCAGTAAACATCAACTCACTCTCTTCCTGGCTGAGCACCTGCTCGACTTCCTGCGCTTCGAGGCCGACCTGTAAGTTCTTGGCTGCAAACTCTCGCATAAATCGAGCACTCTTGGCATCTGCTTCGCGGTCCTCAGCCCTATCGATATGTTCGTGCTGTGACGCCCTGCTCGCAACTTGAGTGACTCGAAACGTGGTCCAGACAGACCGGCCTACGACACACGACATCACCACAATCCCCAGCATTACGGTCAGTTGAATCATCGTCCGTGACATTCCAGCATACTCCCTCATTCTACCGTTGTGGTCCAATCGGGCGTTGGTGTGAAGACTGGTGTTTTGTCTACAGAGAAGTCCAGTTTGTGCTTGAATGTGTATACGACTTTGCCAGTGACGCTGTCCCGCATTTCGATCTTCTGGCGAAGTTTCTTGTCCATCGCAACCTCCCGGAGCGAGAATGATGCACCTGGGAAATCAACGAATATTAGAGCTTGGTCGCACCCGGAGATAGGATTCTTGAGCCGAGCCTTCGTTGTGGCACGGTCAGTCGCGTCCCCTCTATCCTCGTCTCCATGGACTCTAGCATTCCCGTCCTTGTCGACCCAAGTGGTCGTCGTCCCTGTTTCGTCCAAGAATAGGCGGCACTCACCGGGGGGATCTTCAGTTTCGCAGATGTAGAACTTCACAAAGAACAAGAAATGAAGTGCCACATCAACACCCTTCTTCTTGCGTGAGAAGTGTAATCCTGTCGCTTTGATTGGTATCGGAAATCCAAGGCCGACGAGGCGGTGAAGCTTGTTGACTGTATTCACGGCTCCATCGGCGAGATCTCTGTGACGAGTTCCCTCATAGAATTCATCCAACGGATCGATTGCGACGCGTAATTGTCTCAGGCTCCCGCATACGATGCACTCCAGCCCTGACGGATCGATCATGACTACCGGGCTGTTTTCAGCATAGGCAAACGGATGCATTACTTCCGCTGGCCAGAGCGGGTCGAGTGACCTCCAGCGACCGACAGCAGGATCGTATATTCGCGTACGAATGTAATACGACTCGTTAGGCGCGTCTGAATAGTAGCCGAACTCGCCAATCCAGCGGAAGGCGTTCTGAACGGCAACAGGTCCAGAGAGGAGGGAGCCGTACGCCGAGTAGATGTAGGTCTCGGCTACCGCTTCATTCGCGATTGTCAGTCCCCTTGTTGATCCGGTGGCATCGAACTGGTACCAGTGGCTGTCACTCCCCCGGCGCTGACTGACCAAGTTTCCGTACAGTCGCGGCTCGTTCGTGTAGACCACCTGCGTGCCGTCGTTTTCGTCAGTCTCCGCGAGGTAGTTCTGCTCGTCCCACACGAACTTCTTTGTGCCGGTCGACTCCTCCAGCTTCACCCGCAGGCCGTCGGGCTCGTAAGTCATCGTGTTGCGGATGCCTGAGGGAAGCTGCACCAGCGTGGTGCGGTTCTCGTAGTCCCAGGAGGTTGTCGTCCGGTCTCCGCTCGGCTCGACCACTAATTCCTGGTTGCCGTCCGCATCGAACGTGTACGTCGTCCTCCCGGAGGCGCCTTCGCTCCACTCAAGCTGGTTGGCCGCATCGTATCTGTAGCTGGTCCGGGCGCCGTCGTGGATTTTCAATAGCCGGTTTCCGGCCGGGTCGTAGGTGTAGGTGTCCCGGTAGGCATTACTGCCGG
>CALJUK010000807.1 GCA_937975745.1 uncultured Planctomycetaceae bacterium
ATCCTGGCGCAAGTTCGATGGCCTTCTTGTAGAGGGAGACTGCCTCGTCGAGTTGTCCCTGTCGGCCGAGGAACGCTGCCTTGTTCTGATACGGACGGGCATACATCGGCGCTGTCGCGATTGCCTGATCGTAGAGTGCCAACGCGCGGTCCGGATGGTCCTCCTGAACCTCGATCGATGCCAGGTTCATCAAGGCCTTGAAGTTGTTGGGTTGAACGGCGATCGCGTGTTCGTACAAGGCACGACTGTTTCGCCACGTGCTGATTTGCCGCGCACCCAGGATCGCGGAGACGAGGACGAAGACGCATGCCGCCAGGCGAATGACGCGTCCGAGGATCGGTTTTGCCAGCCATGTGCGGGGGATTCCCCAGGCGAGCATCAGGAACAGACCGATCAGTGGAAGATAGGTGTAGCGGTCACCGCGCGCCGACGTGGAGACCTGTACGATTCCAATTGCCGGGACAAGTGTCCCCAGGTACCACAGCCATCCGACGATGAGCGCCGGCTGACGCTTCATTCGGGCCACTGCCCAGCCCGTGACGAGCACCAAGACGCCCGCCGATAGCCATACCTGCCAATCGGGGATGCCACCGAATAGTCTTGGGTGCGGGTAATAGAACGCCAGTCCCCTGGGATAGAAGGTTTGTGCAATGTAAGTGGCGTACGAAACGGCCGCGTTGCTGAATCGGCTGCTCATCGGATAGAGGTTATCCGAGACGAGCAGATCGTGTTCTTCCTTGACCGCAACGGCGGCTGCCAACGCACCGATTCCGAGGACCAACAGCGGAATCTTCTCGGCAATCAGCCAGCCCAGCGAACGCTGCCGTATGGGACTTTCATTGTGACCGGAGTACTGGGGCGTTGACTGGCCCCAGTCCAGACGTCCCAGCGGCCAGTAGTCCAACAGCATAAGAACGCAGGGGAGTGTGGCGGCCATGGGTTTCGAGGCTACCGCCAGGAGCAACATGCACACGGTCAGCAGATAGTGTCCGAGTGCCGGTTGTCGCGCATACCGCTGGTATGCCAGCAGAGTGAGTATCCAGAACAGGCCGCAAAGAACGTCATTGCGATCGTTGGCCCAGCCGAGCGTCTCGGCATGGAGCGGGTGGATCGCAAAGAGTGCCGCCACGAATGCGGCCGGCCAGGCCTGCCCGGTCATCTGTGTGAGCACCCGAAAAAGAAGCAGCGTGGCGATGATGTGGGTGGCGAGCTGTGTTGCATGGAATGCACGACCGTTCATTCCAAACAGGCTGACGTCCGTCAGAAAGGACAGTCGGGTGACCGGAATCCAGAAACCATATTCACGCGTGGTCAATGCCCACTGGATCGACTCGAGAGTCAGCCCGGCGTGGTATCTCGGGTTGCCAACGATATATTTGCCGTCGTCCCAGCTCACAAACTCAAATGTGACGACCTGGCCAGCAACGATGACGGTGAGGAGCAGTAAGGCGATTTGCAGAGGCCCTGCCCTCGGCAACTTGTGACGCGGCGGGGTGGTCGATCGATGATAGATGATTCGTCGATGACATCGTTCACTCTCAGGGAGCAACGGCAGACGCTTGCGTCGGGCCGAGGAGTTTCGCGACCTGCAGTTGTCCGTCGACTAGAAATTCATGCGGGAAGCGTCCCCGCCAGAGCGCAAGGGCACGGCCAGCGTGAGACAAAAATGTATAATCGGCGCGGATTTGGGTCTCAGTCATGTCTTTGATCTGCTGGCAGAGCCATTGGGCGGCACGCTCTCGGGTTTCCAACGGCGGGAGAAGCTGCTCGGGTGCAATCGCCCACCA
>CALJUK010000808.1 GCA_937975745.1 uncultured Planctomycetaceae bacterium
CAGGTCTTCAACCTGGAAGAAGCGTCCGTCGGTGTGATCATTCTGGGTGATTACCTGGAAATCGCCGAAGGGGACGAAGTCCGCAGTACGGGCGCACTGCTCAGCGTGCCTGTCGGTGACGCGATGATTGGCCGCGTGGTCGATCCGCTCGGAAACCCGATCGACGGCAAAGGCCCGATCGTGACCACCGAGTCGCGTCCGACTGAGTTCGCGGCACCCGGCGTGGCCGGTCGGCAACCGGTCAAGCAGCCGCTTGCCACCGGAATTAAAGCCGTCGACGCCATGACGCCCGTCGGCCGTGGTCAGCGCGAATTGATCATTGGGGACCGCAAAACTGGTAAGACAGCTGTCGCGCTTGATACCATTCTCAACCAGAAGGGCGGCGACGTCATTTGCGTCTATGTCGCCTGCGGTCAGCGTGCCAGCAGCGTCGCAGGCGTCGTCGACGTCCTCGAACGCTACGGTGCCATGGACTACACGGTTGTCGTTTCGGCGACAGCCAGCGATTCGGCCGCCTTGCAGTACATCGCACCTTACGCCGGTGCTGCAATCGCCGAATACTTCATGTACCAAGGGAAGCACACACTGGTCGTGTACGATGACCTGTCAAAGCAGGCCGTCGCTTATCGCCAACTGTCACTGCTGATGCGGCGTCCTCCCGGCCGCGAAGCCTACCCGGGTGACGTCTTCTACTGCCACAGCCGTCTGCTGGAACGGGCTGCCCGTCTCTCGGACGAACTGGGGGGAGGCTCGATGACGGCCCTGCCGATCATCGAGACGCTGGAAGGCGAAGTGTCCGCCTACATTCCGACCAACGTCATTTCGATTACCGACGGCCAGATTTATCTCGAACCGGACCTGTTCTTCGCAGGCGTTCGGCCGGCCATTAACGTCGGTATCAGTGTGTCACGCGTGGGTGGCAACGCCCAGACGAAGGCCACCAAAAAGGTGGCCGGCGGTATGCGACTGGACTTGGCCGCATTCCGCGAGTTGGAAGCGTTCGCCCAGTTGGGAACCGAACTGGACAAAGCGACGCAGGCTCAGCTGGATCGTGGATACCGCATCGTCGAACTCCTCAAGCAGCCACAATACCAGCCGATGTCGATGGCCGATCAGGTCGTCAGCATTTATTTTGGAACACGCGGCTTCTTCGACGCCTTCCCTGTTGAGAAGGTCCGAGAGGGTGAACTGTTCCTGCTAGAGTACGTGAGGGACCACCATCCGGATCTCATTCAGTCCATCGCGGACACTGGCGCCCTCAGCGACGATGTGGACGCGAAACTGAAGTCGGCAATGCAGGCTTGCAAAGAAGCCTTTGCAAAGCATTTAGAATCGGCTGCGTAGGCAGTCACGATGGCGAAGGCCATCACGAAGTCAACTGGCCCGCGTCACCCACCGGGGAATCGGCGCAGCCATGTTGGGGATCTATCAGTCGAGTTGTTGAAGTGACGGGGCGGGAGCCAGCATGGCCAAAGCGCGTGCCATCATCAAGCGGCTAAAGGCCGTCAAGAACATCCGCAAGATTACGCGGACGATGGAACTCATCGCCACTGCGCGATTCAAGAAGGCGATGGACCGCGCCACGGAAGCCGCCTCGTATACCCGCAAAATCTCCGAGATTGTCGCGGACCTTTCCGCTGCCAAGCTCGAGTTCTCGCATCCGCTACTCAAACCGCACGAGACCGAGAAGAAGGTTGTCCTGCTGGTACTGACATCCAACCGGGGACTGTGCGGCGGATACAACGCGGCTGTCCTCAAGTTGGCCACAAGCCGCATGAGGGAACTACTCACAGAAGGCAAGCAGGTTCAGGTCGAAATCTCCGGCAAGCGGGGCCTCTCGTTCTTCCGCTTTCAGGAACTTGCGGTTGATCGATCCTTTACCCACTTCGAAGACAAGCCAAAGTTTTCCGAAGTCGAAGAACTTTCAAACCGATACCTGGCGGCCTACACGTCGGGTGAGATCGATCGGCTCGATGTTGTCTACACCGAGTTCCGCTCGGCATCGCGGCAGGTCGCCGGTATTCATACGCTGTTGCCGATCGGCGAGTTGTCGACCGGAGCCAAACCTACCGAACCAGTCAACTCGACCCGACAAATCGACTACGAATTCCTCCCATCAGCGGCTGAAATCCTGGAAGAGATTGTTCCGGCGGCATTCAAGGCACGCATTTTTAAATGCTTCCTGGACGCGGCCGTCAGCGAGCAAATTTCCCGCATGGTCGCCATGAAGGGTGCCACAGAGAACGCGGACGACATGATTGGCACACTGTCAGGCCAGTACAACCGGGCCCGCCAGTCGCAAATTACGTCTGAACTGGCAGAAATCATCGGTGGTGCCGCTGCATTGGAATAACACCCAATAAGTCCGGCGGACACAAAGCGACGTTGCCCGGTGTGGGGCAACTCTCAGAAGTCAACCATCGGGATCAGCCGATCCCGGAACTTTGAACAGCAGAGACTGATTCGATGGCCACGACCGAAACAACGACCGGACAAATCACTCAGATCATCGGTTCGACGTTCGATGCCGAATTTGCTGAGAATTCGCTCCCCGAAATCTACAACGCTCTACTGGTCGACCAGGAAGTCAAAGGTCGACACGTACGTGTGATTGGCGAAGTCCAGCAACACCTGGGCGGCGGTCGTGTCCGTTGCGTGGCACTCGGCTCGACCGACGGCATGGTGCGGGGAATGCCCGCCATCGACACAGGCGCTCCGGTCTCCGTCCCCGTCGGCAAGGAGACACTCGGCCGGGTTTTCAATCTGGTTGGGGACCCGATCGACGGGCGGGGTGACGTCAACACAGACGATCGCTGGCCCATTCACCGCGATCCGCCGCCATTTTCCGACCTCAGTTCGAAGACCGAACTGTTCGAAACAGGTATCAAGGTCGTCGACCTGCTGACTCCTTTTGTCCGTGGTGGTAAGGCTGGACTGTTCGGTGGTGCAGGCTTGGGCAAGACGGTCATTCTGACCGAGTTGATTGCACGTATTGCCAGTGCCCACGGCGGTTATTCCGTATTCGCTGGTGTCGGCGAGCGAACCCGCGAAGGAAACGACCTCTGGCTGGAAATGCAAGAGACCAAGATCGGCAACACCGACCGATCGGTTATCGAACAAACCTGCATGGTGTTCGGCCAGATGAACGAGCCGCCGGGTGCTCGTCTCCGCGTGGCACTCTCGGCCTTGACCATGGCCGAATGGTTCCGCGAAACAACCGGAACCGACACACTGTTGTTCATCGACAACATCTTCCCGTTCTCGCAGGCCGGTAGCG
>CALJUK010000809.1 GCA_937975745.1 uncultured Planctomycetaceae bacterium
TGGAGGCGAGTCTTCGGGCAGGATTCTCAGGACGAAGACGAAGCACACAGAGGTTGCGACACCGCTACGACAGCCGGAACCCCACGGAAACCGAAGAAGCAGTTTCCATTCAGATTTTTTCCATACGGGTCGAAGTCTGTGGACGGCCGAAAGATTCCACAGAAATAGTCCACTCGACGCGAATCGCTGCGGGATTTCGGAAGACCTCTCCCCGAATGCCAGGTGTCGGGAATCACCGGCATTCGAAAACCGTTGTTAGTGGCCGGCCGGCTCGCGCCAACGGCGCCCCGATCGCAGCATCAGCTTTTCGGCTGCATACGGTCCCCACGTCCCTGCTGGATGGGGCTCGGGGGCAACTCGGCCTTTCTCGTAGTAGTTGAGAACCGGGTCGACAAATTCCCACGCGGCCTCCAACTCATCGTCCCGCGTAAACAATGTCGAGTCCCCTCGCAGTACATCCAGGAGAAGCCGTTCGTATGCCTCGGGAAGTTGGGTCTCATGAAACGCCGATGAATACGCGAAGTCCATTCTGACCGGTTGAATCTGGTACTGCATTCCCGGCCGCTTCATCGAGTAGTGCAGTGCTATCGATTCTCGAGGCTGGATCCGACAGATGCGCGCATTCGGCTGGGCTCCGACCAGATCGCACATATCGCCGTCACACTCAACAGTGGAAAACAGGTTGAGCGGCGGGAGTTTGAACTGAATGGCGATTTCCGTCACCCGATGAGGCAACCGCTTCCCCGTCCGCAAATAGAACGGTACGCCGGCCCACCGCCAATTGTCGATCCGGACTTCCATCGCCACGAATGTCTCGCGCTTTGAATCCGACGGTATCCGCTCTTCGTTCCGGTATCCGGGAACGGATTGGCCATCCACGATTCCCGCGCCGTACTGCCCAAAGACGGCCCATTCGGGAATCGGACCGTCGGTTCCCGGTCGCAGCGCATCGAGGACTTTCAGTTTTTCATCTCGAATCTCCCGCCCTCGGAAGAAGGCCGGCGGCTCCATGCCAACCAGACACAACAACTGCAGCAGATGATTCTGCAACACGTCCCGGAGTGCGCCAGACTTGTCGTAATATCCACCACGGCCGTGCTCAATTCCCTGGGATTCTGCCACGGTAATTTGCACGTGGTCCACATGCGTCCGATTAAAAAGCGGTTCGAAAATCGCGTTTCCAAACCGGAACAGCAGAATGTTCTGCACCGTCTCTTTGCCGAGATAGTGGTCGATACGGTAGATCTGGTGTTCGCTGAGTAGCCCCTTCAGGTCTCGGCTGAGCGCTTGGGCCGTTGCCAGGTCGTGACCGAAGGGTTTCTCGACGACCACCCGCAACCACTGGCCGTTTTCCTCAACGGGTATCATTTCGGCCCCGGACAAGGCCTTGACTGCGGGAACAAACAAGGATGGAGCCGTCGCGAGGTAGGCCACGCGGTGTCCCGAGGCACCGCAGTCCGTTTCGATGGCCTCCACTTTAGACCGCAATTGCGGGAACGTCTCCGGCGCCTCCAGGTCCAGCTGCCGATAGAACAATCGCTGGGCGAACGAAGCAGCCTCGTCCTCCGAAATATTATTGGACCGGGATTCTGACCGGACGGCTTCGATCATCTCGGATCGAAATTGCTCGTCGGAGATCTCCCGCCGGGCGATCCCGATGATGGGAGAATTCGCCCCCAAGTGACCGCTCTGGTACAGCTCGAACAGGGCGGGGATCAACTTCCGCGAGGTCAGGTCACCCGAGGCGCCAAAGATCAGAATCGTTGCATTTTCCGTCATAATATCACCCTATAGCGGCCGTACGGCTCGCGACGTCATGGCCCGTTCGCCGTGGGGCCGGCGTAATTCCCCCCGTCCACCCACCACGAGATCGCGGCAAATCAGGGCGACTGACTGACGTTTACGAAACTCGGGCGGAGAAAACTACTCAAGCCTAAGGGAATTCCCACATCTGACAAGCCCCTCTCGATGTGCACTTGCGACCACTTCCCCGGGCGAATTGGCACCACAGACTGCGTGTTGGTTGCAAAACGGCTGCCCGGGAAACATAATCACCCTTTCGACTTCTGTCAGCTGACAGCAAGTCCGCCGTGCCCCGTCTGCGCAAAACCGTCTGCGCACATCAGGGGCCTTGACCGAACGGTGGGTGCCCGCTCGAACGATTGCGGTACACCAGTTTTGGAGAATGAGGTAATCCGAAGATGGCGTTGACCCGAACACAGATCAGCAAGTTGCGGAAGAAGAAGGCCCGGCTGAAGAAGAAGCTTCGCTGCCGGTTTTGCCCGGATGGCTGTGACAACCCTCCGCGACCGATCTACGTTGACTACAAAGATCTGCGTACCTTGCGCGCAATGCTTGATCGCGAAGGCCGAATCCTGCCGCAAAGACGGACCGGAAGCTGCGCGAAGTACCAGCGGGCTGTCCGCCGCGCGGTGCTGCGGGCACGCTTTATGGGACTGCTACCGTACGTTCCGGAAGAGTAGGCCACTCGGCGAAGCTGAGGCGACGGTCAGCGGCATGCTCGGGCGGTCGGCCTGGGGACACATTCGCAGAATGGCACGCTGCACTGCACGACAGCTTCGAACCGCCCGGACTATGACTACAGAAGCCGGAGTACGGCCATCGTCGTCGAAGTGATCCCACCTGACATTCCGCGTCCATTGGGTCTGAGGCAAGACGACAGCCGTCGTTGTGCCTAACTGGCATCTGACCCGCGAAGATCGTGCTCGGGGGGTGCAGGTTTGAGCCGATCAGCTGGCATCTGGAATCGTCGGAAGCAACCTGGACTTTGCCAGAGCCTTTCGTCGCCCGTGTATTTGTCGTGAATGGCTTGCATCCCGCAGTGTCTGTGAGACAAAGCATTCAGTTTGACGGCGGCAACGGTTTGGCACGCAGTTTATTAGAGTCTGATGTCTAAGGAGTCGTTCGAGTGATTACAACTGCGGAAGTCGACGTTCGCGATTTGTTGCTGGATTCCCAAACCTTCGGTCCGGACAACATCGCTCAGTTGGAAATGGTGATCGCCAGTCCCCAGGTCCGAGAGGTCTCTCAGCACCTGCAAGAATTGATCGCGCGGGCCGAATCGGGCGGTAATACCCGCGACCGCATTGCGGCGGGCGTCACCTCGTATCTGCTGGCTCAGCATTCGCGAGCCCTGCAGCTGCTGAGCGAAGTCAGCGGTGATGGCTTGGCCGCCTTCTACCGCGGTCGAATCCTCATCGCCCTGGAGCGTTACACCGAAGCTGCCAGTGCTTTCGACGAAGCAGCGAAGGACGGCTACGATCCCGTCGACGCCGCACTCCAAAAGGCCGCCGCGGTCAGGTTGAGCGGTGACGTCGACGGTGCCGAGCAGCAGTTGCGTAGCGTCTCGCGGCAGGCCGTCACGCGAGCCGAGTACTCTTACCAGATGGGCTGCATCTTAGCCGATCGAGGGGACACCCTGGGTGCCGTCGAGTATTTCGAACGGACTTTGGACATGGATCCGCATCATACAGGTGCGTTGTTCCGGATGGCTGTCCTCAACGACACTGTCGGTAACGACAACGACGCGATTCAACTCTACGAACAGTCGCTCTCAAAGCCCCCATTTCACCTTGCGGCGTTGATCAATTTGGGGCTGTTGTACGAAGACCACGAACGCTACAACGCAGCGGCGTTCTGCTTTCGCCGTGTGCTGGAATCGCGTCCGGATCACGAGCGGGCTCGCTTGTACATGAAGGACATCGAAGCGTCGGATGACATGTTCTACGACGAAGAAGCCGATCGCCGTCGTGACGAGTTGAACGTCGTTCTCTCCATTCCGATTACCGATTTCGAACTCTCCGCCCGCAGCCGCAACAGCCTGACCGCAGCCGACATCCATACCCTGGGCGACCTGGCCATGATCAGCGAAGAACAGTTGCTGGGACGGCGAAACTTCGGCGAGACATCGTTGCGTGAAGTGCGCGAAATCATGGCCTCCAAGGGCCTGCAGATCGGCCAGTTTGCCGGCAAAGAGACCGCGGAATCGACCTCTTACGCGATCGAAACCCCGGAGGAGCTGTCACCCGAAGAAAGTGCACTCATGGGCGCTCCCGTCAACGACGTGCAGTTGTCTGTTAGCTGCAGCCGGGTCCTAA
>CALJUK010000810.1 GCA_937975745.1 uncultured Planctomycetaceae bacterium
CTGCCTTGCCGTCAGTGAGCAGTGAGTTGTCTTCCAGGAGTTTGAACGACGCCATGCTCGATGTCATGTAGTCGGACGGACCGATTCGCGTCCAGTTGAAGTGTTCGGCAGCCAGGGCGGGGTCGGAAGCCGACTTGGAGGCATGCTCCAACTCCGCGACACGTTTGCGGAGGGATTCCAGTTCGGCCAGTTCCTGCTCCGTCGACTCGCTGAATCCAAACATCTCACCGTGATAGACGGGAATTGTCGGTTCAACGCTGTTCGCATCCTGGCAGGCATTGAAGAACGCATACAGCCGGTAGTAATCGTGATGGCTGATCGGATCGAACTTGTGGGTATGACACTGAGCACAGCCGATCGTCAGCCCCAGCCAGACCGAGGCCGTGGTATTGACGCGATCAATCAACGCTTCGGCACGGTACTGATCCGGCTTCACTCCGCCTTCCTGGTTGATCATCGTGTTGCGATGATAGGCCGACGCGACAAGCTGTTTACGCGTTGGTTCAGGGAGGAGGTCGCCCGCGATTTGCTCGATGGTGAATTCATCGAAGGGGAGATCACGGTTGAGCGCGTCAATCACCCAATCGCGATAAGGCCACATGACGCGCGGCCCATCGATCGTGTATCCGTTCGAGTCGGCATAGCGGGCTTGATCGAGCCAATGCCGCCCCCACCGCTCGCCGTAATGTGGGCTGTCGAGTAGCTGGCTGACGAGCTTGTCGTACGCGTCCGGATCGGTTGAATCGACAAACGCACGGACATCTTCCGGAGGGGGAAGGAGCCCGACGAGATCCAACCACAGCCGGCGAATGAGTGTCTGGCGGTCCGCTTCCGGAGAAGGGGAGAGGCCGGCCTCTTCCAAATGGTGCAAGACAAAGTGATCGATTGCGTTGCGTGGCCAATCCTTCTTTTTGACGATGGGAAATTCCGAACGGACAACCGGGCGGAATGCCCAATGATCAGAGTAGTGGGCACCCTGCCGGATCCACTCTGTCAGCAGCAGGATTTCGCGCGGCTTCAGTTCTTTCTTGGTTTTCGCGGGAGGCATCCGTGTTTCCCGATCGGTCGACGTGATCCGCTTGACGAGTTCGCTCTGCTCGGGATGCCCGGGAACAATCGCGGCGTAACCCCCGAGGTCAGCTGTCGAATCTTCGCGGCTGTCCAGGCGAAGTTCCGTCGTCCGGGCGACTTCGTCGAAGCCGTGACACTGGATGCACTTGTCCGACAGGATTGGTCGAATGTCGCGATTGAAGTCGATTGTCGGCGTCGCGGATGGCGGTTGGTCAGCGGGTGGTTCCGCAACGACGGCCCGTTCGGGCAGGTTCGGGCCGACGAAGAGAAAACTCGCCAGAATCACTGCGATTCGCGGCAGACGGTGACGAAGGAAAGTGGCTGTGAGCGACATCAGAAAATCCATGCTGGCATCACCGGGCAGTCGACCGGAATGAACTGCGGAGAGCATGCAGGCGGAGCTCGATTCGGCAGGCGTCGCTCGTTGGGCTCAGGTCGAGCGAACCCGAGGGTGGCGAGTGGACCCTGTTCATGATAACCGAGAATCACACGCGATGCACATATTCTTCCCGTCATCGCGTCTTCTTTTCGTCGCCCCGTCGCCGTGCGGATTCCTGCTGGACTCTCAGGCAAAACCCGGGACAAGGCTCAGATGTCGAACTCTTCACCACTTTCCTTGTAGATAACACGATAGAGATCCTGGCGGCGATCATTCCAGTTCTGGACCGAGCCCTCAAGACGGTGTCGTCGCAGTAGTTCCAGGTCGACGTCATGAATGATTTGCGTTTCGATGTTCGGAGTGCATTCGGAGGCGATGGCGTCCCGGGCAAACTCGACATCGGCCGGCGTGAAAATCGCGGATTGGGCGTAGTGAATGTCGGCGTTTTCGACAAAAGGAAGGTTGCCCGTGCACCCTGCGACCGCCACGTACAAGTGGTTTTCGACGCACCGGGCCATCGCGCAGTTGCGGATCCGCAGGTAGCCATGCCGGGTATCGGTGTTGAACGGCACAAAGATAATCTCGGCCCCCTTGTGGGCTGCCACTCGGACCAGTTCCGGGAACTCGATGTCGTAACAGATCAGGATCGCGATCTTGCCACAGTCCGTGTCGAATACGTTGACGACGTCACCGGGGCTGACACCCCACCATTTCCGTTCGCTGGGTGTAATGTGGATCTTGTACTGTTTCCCCAGCGTGCCGTCCCGGCGGAACAGGTACGAAATGTTGTAGAGAATCTCGTTCTCGACGACGAACTGCGAGCCGCCAATCACGTTCACGTTGTACTTGACCGCCATCTCGGTAAAGAACTCGAGGTACTGCGGCGTGAACTCAGCCAGATTACGGGCCGCCTGACCCGGGCGTGATGACGGCACACACGAAAGGAGCTGTGTGGTAAACAACTCCGGAAACAGAATGAAGTCGCAGCGGTAGTCGGAACCGACATCGAGAAAGAATTCGCACTGCTGGGCAAATTCGTCGAAACTCTTGACCGCCCGCATCTGGTACTGCACCACGGACATTCGGATCGGCTCGATCAGGTGCGCATAGCGGCGTTTGGCGCCAAGTTTGTAGTCGAGGTTTACCCACT
>CALJUK010000811.1 GCA_937975745.1 uncultured Planctomycetaceae bacterium
TCGTGGTGCGATGCGTGTCTGAGGAGACTTTGCGGCAATGAGACATCGTTGAATCAAGATGTCGTGTCGTCGGTGGCTGTCCGCTGCTGAGGTGACGCCTGCATGGAACCCGTCAATCCACGAAATAGTGCGGAGAAAACCGTCCCGTTCGATTCTCTGGCAGTCCTGATCGAGGTCAGCCCGCAGGCAACCTTGATCCTGGATATCACGGGGCAAATCATCGTGTCGAACGAGGCCGCCCGGCAGCTGTTCGGGTGGAACGGGCGAGCCGACGCTGGCCAACTGTTTGCCGATGCAGTCCTCGGAGAAGATCGGGGGCGATTCAACTCGCATCTGACCGTCGCATTCGAAGCACCCTCGGCGAAGACGCAGCACAAGTCGTGTACGGTGACATGTCTGCGACCGGACGGCAGTTGCTTTCCGACCGAGATCCGCCTGCGACCCATCCAGACGGATGCCGGGTCGCTGGCGTATCTGGTGGTGAATGACATTTCGCCGCGACGTCAGGCCGAAGAGTCGTTACGGAATACCGAAGCGATGTTCCGGTCACTGGTCGAAAGTCTGCCACTGAATGTCTTTCGCAAAGATCTCAACGGGCGGTTTGTCTTCGCCAACCAGCGGTTCTGCCAGGACGTGCAACTGTTCCTCGGCGAGCTGCTGGGTCGGACTGATCACGACATCTTTCCAGAGTCGCTTGCCGAAAAATATCGCATGGACGACCTCCGTGTCATCCAGTCGGGCGAGGTCTTCGAAGACATCGAAGAGCACCGCCAGTCGGACGGTCAAGTCAGCTACGTGCACGTGCTGAAAGCTCCGCTGCGCGACAGCAATGGCGATGTCGTCGGCATCCAGGGTATGTTCTGGGACGTCTCGGAGGGAAAACGAGCCGAGAAGGCACTCGAGGAAAGTGAAGCACTCACTCGGGCCATCTTTGAAGCGGCCCAGGATTGCATCGTGACCATCGATCAGGATGGCAAGATCATGGAGTTTAACCGGGCGGCTGAAAAGACGTTCGGCTACTTGCGCAAAGATGTGGTCGGCAAGGAAATGGCCGATCTGTTCGTCCCCGAAAGTCGCCGGGATCGGCATCGCGGAAATCTGGAACGCTACGAGGAAGAGCACGAGGAAGGATCTCTGGTCGGCAAACGTGTCGAGGTGCCCATGATGCGCCACACCGGTGAGACATTCATGGCGGAAATGTCGATGCAACCGATCCCGATGCAGGCGACACCCGCGTTTGCCATTTTCCTGCGGGACATCACCGAGCGAAAAAAGGCCGAAGAAGCGCTCCATCGCAGCGACGCCCGTTTCCGTCGATTGGTCGAATCGGACATCATCGGCATCATGATGTGCCGGCTGGATGGTCGGATCGTCGAGGCCAACGACTTGTTCCTGGAAATGGTCGGTTACGACCATGCCGACTTGCAGTTTGGCGATGTCAACTGGGCGACGATGACTCCCCCCGAATGCGTCGAGTCGGATCAGGCGGCCATTCATGAGCTCCGACAGACGGGCCGTGCCAGCGCCTGGGAAAAGGAATACATCCGGAAGGATGGCACACGGATTCCAGTGGTCATCGGCGTCACAATGATTGACGGCGAGTCCGATCTATGCCTCTGCTTTGTGCTCGACAATAGCCAACAGAAGCAGGCCGAGGCCGAATTGCGTGCCGCCCGCGACTCGGCCGACGAAGCCAACCGTGCCAAAAGTAGCTTCCTGGCTGCCATGAGCCACGAAATTCGCACTCCGATGAACGCCATCATCGGCATGACGGAACTTGTCCTCGAGTCCGAATTGGACGCCGAGCAACGCGATTATCTCAGGGCGGTCTCCGAATCGGCCGAATCGCTGCTGGCACTGATCAACGACGTCCTCGATTTTTCCAAGATCGAAGCGGGCCGGCTGGAACTGGAGTCTCTGGAGTTCAGTCTCAGGGATTCACTCGGCGGGATCATGCGGTCGTTTGCGGTAACAGCGTCGAGACACGATCTGGAGCTGGTCCTCAACGTTGATCACCGGGTTCCCGACCGATTGGTCGGAGACCCCAATCGTCTG
>CALJUK010000812.1 GCA_937975745.1 uncultured Planctomycetaceae bacterium
CGCCGACGGTTGGCAGGTCGGAAGGATGCGTTGTTAGCCACGATTGAAACGTGGGAGAAAGATGGCTTGCCCCCCAGAGGGCCGTGAGCCCCGGGATCAAGTAGGCAATTAGATGGCCAAAATTATTGTTCGTAAGGTCTCGCATTCGTTGGGTGTTTTCGAATGCGAGTACAATACACGATCCAGAAAACTGCGCAAGCGTTTGCCCTGACCTCTGCTCTTGTTCACACAGCCAAGGAATGAGGTTGTCAACGGAGGCGCATTGGATGGCCCGGACGCTGTTCAGAGCCGACCTCAGTGGATCGCCGCCCCGCTGCATCTCATTGATGATCTGATCCAACTCGTTCTCGAGTTCCGTCACGCGAAACTCTGCCCACAGCGGCAGGTGGTCGCTGACTTCCTTGCGGGCTGCGTCGGTCGGCTGGCCGTCTTCCTTGTACAGGACGTCCCCGAACGGCACGACGCCAAACTTGCCGGTGTATTCGAACTCGTCGCTGGAGCGGGTGCGAGACGCTCTGGGACGGAAGAACGTCTCCGAGCGACGAGCCTGCAAAGTACTGGGACAACCCCGTTCGACACAACGCCGGATGCGGCACCTACCCAGTGACGAACCACGGCTGGTGAACTGCTACGTCGAGTCGTTCAACGGAAAGCTCAGGGATGAGCTGCTCAACGGAGAGATCTTCGAGACACTGCTGGAAGCGAAGGTGCTCATTGAATGGTGGCGCGAAGAGTACAACACCGTCAGGCCCCACAGTTCACTGGGATACCATCCCCCGGCTCCGGAAGCACGGCAGCTGCACAAGTCCACTTGCGCTACGCTCCAGCGGCCTTGTGCGGCTGATCTGTTGACAAGCGAAACCCTAACTTGAATGGTGGTACCGTACCTGGGAGCAGGTCACTGAGGGACGAACCATTCAACCATCGGGCCAATCTGTTCAGTAAGTCAGAGGTCTTGACGGAAGCTCAGGCCACTTCTGGCGATACCTCACGCAACTTACAAGTGGGGCCTCAAGGCGTGCTCTTGCAGAAGTGAACACAATCTACGACAGTTATCAATGAGATTGATGATGGTTCGGCCATCTTGAAGAATGTCCTTCTCCGGGGCAGCGACTATGCGTCACCACCAGCGCAACAATCCAACCCGCGGACTCTCAAGATCGCAGTTACTCGCAGAGATTCACAATTGCAGCCTTGCGCGAACACCTCCTAAACATTGGACGTATCTCAATCGAGCGATTGTACTAGCCACCGCCCCCTTAGCGGGATCTATTGCATTGTTGACGGTGTGGCTATTCGTCAATGCGATCTTTTTTCAAGGTCATCGAACGATCCTCGCTGCGATGGACGTTCATGGATCTGAGATGGCAACGGTTGATGCGTCGTCGCACGTTTGTAGATGGGATTTGAACAGCGAATCGATCACCGCAGCAGTGGACATACCCATGTTCATTCCGTATGCGATCTGCCTCCTGCCCGAGAGCAAGGGGCTCGTTGTGGGGGGCTTCAGCTACGCAAGTGGCGGTAGAGACGCTTCCATCGCCTGGGTCCTACCTGATTCACAGTCGCAGCGTCTTGAGATTACATCCATCGAGGCGGTTGCACGCGGGAGTTCAGTTGTCACAATCGCGGCATCACAGGATGGTCGCTTCGTCGCCTTTGGAACTGCTGAGTTTGCGGCTCCGAATGCTGCAATACTCATTTACGATGCATCGACTCGGTTGCTCGAACGGCGCATCGCCGTGGGCACTGGAAACTGTGTGACAGCACTTGCGATTTCTCCCCAATCCGACCGTGTCGCCTACGGCAGTGGCACATTTGGGCAGCCAGACAAGGGGGGAAATGTTGTTGTAATTGAACTCGATGGCCAATTATCGAGTGTTGTTGGCAATCCCACCTTTTCCTTGACTTCCATCTGCTTCTTCCGCGAACAGTCACAGCTAGTCACCACCGACCAAGGAGGTAACGTCGCGCTCTACGACATCGACGGCGCCACGCAGTCGGAAACATGGAACTCCGGTATCATGTCAATCGACGCGGCGCAGGTCATCACCAAGTCCGATCTTCTTGTTCTCGTCGGAACCGAGTTCGTGTCGCGGCCGACTGTTACCATGCCCATCTCTCCGTCTCAGATTAATAGCCAGGGCGTACTCCAGGTGTGGCACTTGGAAACACACGCGTGCATATATGAGTCCTCTTTGGCTCACGGTGTTCTGGTTGGAGTCGCAGCATAAGACGATCTATAATCGATTACATGGGGTTCAGCTCTCAGCCGCGATGTGCAGACTCTTGGCGTTGAGGCACACTTGCAAGCAATCAGCAACTCTCAATGATGAAGCGTATATATTCGCCTCATCGAACATGACGCAATCACAGAGACTTCTCGCAGGTCACTTTCTCCAGGATACGACCACCGCTTGAAGTCCGAATGCGCGCAATCGCTTGAGCTCGGTTCTTCGCAGGGTCGCTACACGATTTGTGGCAATGGATTCGGGCAGATCCATGGAAGCACCACGGGGCACAGTGGTCCCATCGCAGTCGTGATGACGGCCGGGTGTAGCATCCAACGTGGCCCCAGAGTCGGAGCGCACGGTGTGATAATGCACCGTGTCAAGGTACACCCTGTACAAGTGCAACACGGCCATCCAAACAACGCTCCTGCGGCAGGGGGACACGGACCAAAGAGACAGCCCGTGCACGAATATACCCCTAGGCGACCCGACGGATCAGTACAGTTTGGGACGTGGTTACCACAGTAGATATAGTCCGCGCCTTCCCGAAGCGAAAGGGGATCTTTGCTAGTCCAGCGGCCGATGTGACACGCGAGATGACGGTCACGGACGTATTGAGACGCTATCTCATGATCGTAGTGATAGCCAAGTTGGCCGACGTACGTGAACGGAAAGACTGTCGACCCGCTGGAAGCTACTGGCACTCCCCACGCATCGTACAGCCGTGTGTCGGTGACAATCTCACTGACGTCGGTCAGCTCCCTTGCCGAACCGATGGCGTCGAACTGATACCAATGGCTGTTGCTCCCCCGGCGTTGACTGGCCAGATTCCCGTACAGCCGCGGCTCGTTAGTGTACACCATCTGCGTGTCATCGTTTTCGTCCGTCTCCGCCAGGTAATTCTGCTCGTCCCACACGAACTTCTTCGTTCCGACTGACTCTTCGAGTGTCACTCGCAGACCACCTGGCTCGTAGGCCATTGTATTGCGGACGCCAGAGGAAAGCTGCACCAGTGTAGTGCGATTCTCGTAGTCCCAGGATGTCGTGGTGCGGTCTCCGCCCGGCTCCTGCACCAGTTCCTGATTGCCATCGGCATCGAATGCGTACGTCGTCCTCCCAGTGGCGTCCTCGCTCCACTCAAGCTGATTGGCCGCGTCGTAGCTGTAGCTTGTCCGGGCGCCGTCGTGGAGCTTGGCCAGCCGGTTCCCTGCCGGGTCGTAGGTGTAAGTGTCCCGGTAGGGGCTTGCGCCGGTCCGGTGCTCTCCGGTGAGTTGATATGTGGCGTCGTAGCTCCAGGTGACACGGCTGCCGCCCCCCTCGAGCACGGCCGTGCGGTTCCCCACCCGGTCGTAGTCGTAATCGAAGCTGGAAATTGTGGTGCCGTCGCTCTTGAGGTTGGCCAGCCGCGTCAGGTTGCTCGCGGAGTCGTAGGAGAACGACGCCCGAGTGCCGTTGGCCAGCTTCTTGACCGTCCGCCGCCCGGCCGGGTCGTAGGCATAGCTGGTCCGGTCCCCCTGCGGATTGACCAGATGGCTGATCCGGTTCACTCCATCATACGCGTACGTGAACCGGCCGCCGTCCGGGTCAGTCATGCCAATGCGGTTGCCGACCGAGTCGTAGCGGTACTGAATGCGCTTGATCGAACTACCCATGATGGGCCTCGCAGTTTGAATTGTAGGATGATCTGGGACTGAAAGTGAACACCGTTCTCCGAACGTGCCTCACGGCTTGCCCTTTGCAGAAAGATTACGGAGCCGTACAACTGCGGAATAACACTTCGTGCCGTCGCTCTTGACGTTGGCCAGTTTCTTGACCATCCACCGACTGGCAGGACCGTAGGCGTAGCTGTTCCGCACCTCCGCGAACACTATTTGGCGGCACTCCGCATCAGGCACGACTGGGCTCTACGCGGATGTGTCACACATCAATGCAAGGACTCATCATTCGACCGCGCCGTGCTCCCGCCACACTGTAGCAAACCATTGCTTCGTCCGGCGTTGAACTACTTTCGATGAGGGGTCACTGACGTTAGAATGCACTACAGCAACAACAATGAGGTTTGATTCAGGATGCGGGTGAACTCGGGCGAGCGAATACGACCCGGCTAGCCGTCCGTCGCTGGTTGGTGCCTCTAGCTCAAGATCAATCATATCATCGTCCCCACTGGTTACCAACCATCCCTTCGCAGCCGCGCTCGTGTGAATCTGATCAAGAGTCGATTGGAGAGCGCCTTCGTCCACCACATATCGAAACACGAATGTCGGTTTGTCAGAATTAGAGTACACGCCCTCATATTCTGCCTCGGCGATCGCGAATTCCGGCAATGTATTTTCAATCAACTCCCACGACGGTGGTCCGTTTACGAAACCCGACACTTCATGACAACCGCACAACATGATCAATGTGAACAAGCATTCTGCAAAGGCTCTAACAGAGGGCATGAAAAAAGTCACATTTTCACCACGAACATTCGCCGCATCATTGGCCATCGATCTCACCCTAGATATCAGATTTCAACCGCTCCTGGACTACTCTCGATCCCAGCCGCCTTCCCAGCTCTCCTGCAGCAGGCAGATCAACGTCCCAACGCCAGGCGGCAGAATCACAGCAGCTGGTCCAGCGCACGCGAGACCTGCTGCGTTGGCCATGTAATCACTCCACTCGCCGTGCCATCCAAGCTTTACCTCAACGCAATCTACAAACTCTTTCGCAACCCCTCCCAGAGCCGCAATTAGCGTTGTGCAGCTTCTAGCGGCCATGCAGGACACAACGCAATGTGCCCATGCATCGTTGTTCCAAACACCGCGTGTCTGCTTCCACTTGAGATATGCAAAAAACGGTGCGACGCAAACCGCTCCAGCCCAAATCCCCGGATTCATCGAGCCACCTAGGACAGTCAGAAGACAAGTGAGTAGCTCATCTTCGGGGCCAAGTCCTGATGGATCAACCATGTGGGTAGGCCGTCCTCGCACGTAGCGATACGCGTTAGGATCCCGTTGAGCAGTTGTGTCCGGATCAACGGAGTGCCATCGCCCTATCGGGGGGCCATAGAAACGGGCTCGTACGTATTGAGCACCCAACTCCTTGTCATGCCAATAGCCGAGCCGTCCGACGTACGTGAACGGAAAGACTGTCGACCCGCTGGAAGCTACTGGCACTCCCC
>CALJUK010000813.1 GCA_937975745.1 uncultured Planctomycetaceae bacterium
GCGGGCCTCCTCCATCGCATATTCGATCACCTTCTTGGCGCGGGGCGTCTGCGGCAGCTTGCCCATGGTGACCATGTCGGGGCCGGATTGGACGATCTTCTCGACCTCCAGGCGGATCTTGCGAAGATCAACGTCCAGGTTTTTCAGGACGTTGGCAGCGACACCCGAGCCTTCCTTCACCAGGCCAAGCAAGATGTGCTCGGTCCCGATGTACTCGTGGTTGAAGCGTTGTGCCTCTTGGTTGGCCAACTGCATCACCTTGCGGGCTCGGTCGGTAAAACGCTCGTACATATCCTCTGTCTCCCTGAAGTGCGTTGCTCAGAACGAAGCGTCTGACTTCGCCTGAGAACGAAGGGGTTGCTGACGTCCTGTCGAACCCGGTTGCGTTAAATCTGAATGATTCTGTGTTGGTCGAATCTGTCTTAATCGAATCTGTCTTAGTCTCTCGAAGAGGCTCCACACACCTGCGGATGCTTCGCCTTTCACCCCCAAAACGGGTAAAAGCCTCCCCATCAACCGGTCATGGAATTGATTCTCGCCTCGTTGCTAATGTTTCGTGCGACAAATTGTACGCAAGCAGGAGTCTTCCCGGTCAGTTGGACAGGAAGATTTTTGCCACCTGTTCGCGAACTCCACGAGCGATACCTCAACTTGTCGGCCGCAATTGGACTGCTGGCAATTGGACTGTTGGATGAAAAGTAGGTCACTTCGCTACGGGATCGCCCTCTTTCTGCCCGGAGACGAACCTTCATTCGGGAACAAATTGAACTGAGTGTCGGTTCTGCCGACGGAAACTGTTGGGGCAAAGTGGAGATGGATCGAACACATGGGACTTTGATGGCCTGACGGTGCATTGGCAGACCGGTGAGAGGGACAGTTCGGTGAATTTTGCGTAGAATAACCATTCTTCCAGTTCTTCGGACATCCGTTCGGAATTCTAGTCCCCTGCAGCAAACGTGACAAGATAAGGGAACAAAGCGTTCAGCGGACTTCGACGTGACGGCATTTTTTTGCCAGAATTGGCCTCAAGGGCACACCTTCACGGGCTGGGATTGCCCCACTGGCGGATTCCCGGCCGATCCACCCTGCCGGACACATTCCCGCAGGAACTCCAGGAGGGATGTCTCCGGGCCGTGTCGCACTTGGAATTTCGCAGAGAATCCGCGTTTTCGCCGCTTGTTGGACGTCGGCTCTCGGCTCTGCAATCACCAAACAAATAGTTGACGCAACCTTCAATGTTTCCACGAACGTTGACAGAAAGTGCCCTGCGAGCCATTCAGGCGGCAGGACGTCTCGCCGCCTTCGACAATGCGCCCGCACTTTCGGCCGAACATCTGCTGTGGGCCCTCGTCCTGCAGGAATCTCGAGCGAATGGAATTCTCGGCCAGTACGGAATCGACGACACGGAACTCCGTCGATGCGAAATCCTCGCTCCAGAGGCAGTCGATGCCGAGGTCCAGCGGATGGAGACCATCGGTGGATCAGACAATCTGGCTGCCGAATTGGACCGAAGTGGGGACTCCAGGTTTGGCGAGACGCTGGACTGGTTCACCCATTCGGATCGCGTCTTTCTCGACCAGATCATGGCGTCCGCCGAGCACCTGGCTCGGGGTCTGGGCACGCCGTCCGAAACCGGCAGTGATCATCGGCTCGGGGGGGTCTTGACGGTCCAGTCGTCCGTGCAGAGACTGCTGCACAAGTACGGTCTGCTTCCCTCGACATTCCGCGACCAGCTGATCGGCAAGGCCGGTGGCCTTGCTCCGCCACTCGAAGTCAATCTCGAATTGAATACGGTCACGACTGTCGAATCGGACC
The DNA here is from genome assembly GCA_937975745.1 of uncultured Planctomycetaceae bacterium. Classification (GTDB taxonomy): domain Bacteria; phylum Planctomycetota; class Planctomycetia; order Planctomycetales; family Planctomycetaceae; genus CALJUK01. The sequence goes on from CALJUK010000813.1 coordinate 1,816, forward strand.
GGTCTCGGGCTTTGCGGATTGTCGATGCGGCTGCCAACCGGACGCGGGAAGGCCTCCGTGTTTTGGAAGACTACGCCCGTTTCGTGCTCGATAGTCGGCCGTTGACCGACCAGCTCAAACAGATTCGTCACGATCTGGCAGCCGCGTTGCAGTGTATCGATTCGGCCGAGTTAATTGCCGCTCGCGATACAGCGGAAGACGTCGGAACGTCTCTCACGTCGATGGCCGAGTCCCAACGGGAATCGCTGACCGCCGTCGCCACGGCCGCCTGCAAAAGGGTCCAGGAAGGCTTTCGCACGCTGGAAGAGTTCGGCAAAGTCCTCTCTTCCCACATGGCGGAACAATTCAAGCAGTTGCGATACCGCAGCTACATCGTCGAGCAACAATGGGTAGCCGACCAGCAAACCAGCCGGCGTCTGGCAGGCCGGTCACTTTATCTGCTGGCAACTTCGTCCCGTTGTCCGGGCGACCTTGACGAAGCGGTACGGCTCGCCTGTGTCAATGGTGTCGGGGTGGTCCAGATCCGTGAAAAGGAGATGCCCGATCGAGAACTGCTCGAGCACATCCGCCGACTGCGCCCCATCGTCAAAGACAACGGTGCCCTCTTGATCGTCAACGATCGCCCAGATCTGGCTGTTCTGGCGGAGGCAGATGGTGTTCATGTCGGCCAGGAAGAGTTGAGTGTCCGCGATGCGCGGCGGATCGTGGGGACCGAGCGCCTGGTCGGCGTTTCGACCCACTCGATCGAGCAGGCACGCCGAGCCGTCAGCGAGGGAGCCGACTACCTTGGTGTCGGTCCGACATTTCCCTCACGAACCAAGACATTTTCGGAATTGGCCGGGCTGAATTTTGTCCGTCAGGTGGCGGACGAGATCACACGGCCATGGTATGCCATCGGGGGGATTACGCTCGACAATCTTCCCGATGTCATTGCAGCGGGCGCAACACGCGTGGCCATCACCGACGCGATCTGCGGATCGGACTCACCGGGGGAAGTGACGGCCCGCCTCCGGGACCTGCTGGACAAGCCACGCCCTTAAGACTCCGGGCTGTCCCAATCACCCATGCGGCGCATCTGACACACGATTACGTCCGACAATTGCCTGACCTCCCGAATCTCCGGATCGATTCCGAGGATGCCCCGCCCACGGTGTTCGCAGGCCGGCCTTGATCGCAATGCGGAAACAAGGCATTCGCTGACGTGGGTGTTCTCGATCACCTCCCCCTTCTCCCTCGGGGAAGAAGGGGAAGGCTTGAGAACGAAAAGAAAAACTGAAACGTCGTTTGGGACATCGACGCTCCCTTGAGCCCGCTCCCTGTCAGGGAGGGAAGTCTGCGGGGATAGTGCAGCGGCAAGCGTCACATCGAGCCCGGCCAGGCAGCCGGGCTCCTTCGTGCAGGTAACTTACCGCCAGCCTACTTTGCTCCGGTCACCTTCAAGAACTGCTGATACGCGGCGGGAACATCCCCCTCCTCCGTATCTCCCTGATGGATGTAGCAGCCGTAGGTCAGTTTCAGGCTTTCGTGCGGCTTGACGTGCGCGTGGTCCGGAGGAAGTTCACCGCCGGTATAGGAATGCACGCCGAATGGGTTGATCGAGAACAGTCCGTAGTCGCGAACGTGATAGCGGGACGGACGGAAGTTCTTGGGAGAGTCCATCAGCGTGATGCCATGAACCTTGCCATCAACCGGACCAAAGTAGTCGACCCACGCCGCCGGTTTGCCCCAGCAGGCCTTCGCCGTCTTGACGCCTTCGGAGTTGATGACCGTACCACCTTCTTTTTCCCGCATGGTGTGCATCATCCGGAAACCGAACAGCCCCTCTTTCGTATCACCAAACTCCAACGGCGTATCACCCGCCTTGAATTCAATTTCGTAGACCAGCAGGCGATTCTCGTAGATCGAGATGGTAGTCACCTCGGTCACGATCAGTGAGCCGGGCTCAAACTGTCCCTCTTTCATCGCAGTCCATTTGTTGGTCACCTTCAGGACCGCCGGATTCCCTTCGGACTTGACCAACTCGACCGATTCATTCTCGATCTTCGACAGTTCAGCCCAGTGCCGTTCTTTGTTGATCTGATCGACGGCGACAAACAGCCCCTTATGCCAGGGATGGTCTTCCCCCTTGGGAGGCCGGACCGGTCGGCTAATTACCGTTCCACCCGGAGCCGTCACGTCGGCGAAAAACGGCTTGGGGAGTTCTTTCGACGTGACATAGTCCGTAAACGGCTTGCCATCGATCAAGACGTGAACGACGTCTTTGCCGCGTTTCAAGGCCACGTCGGCCGACGCCGTCCCGACGGCCAGTCCCGACAGAACGAGCGTTGCCAACACATGCTGTAATCTCATTGTTCGCTTCCTTCTCTAGTCAGAAATGCACCGCGACAACCAGACCGCGACTTACTCGATGGACAGCCGGCGGCGCATCGGTGTCGAATTCGGACAAGCCACATGATGTTACTGCGTCTACTGTACCCGATTGCTACCGCAGATCGCCAATGTTCGGCTGCAAATCGTCCCGTCAATTGCCAACAGAAAGTCGTCCGCCTATGTTACTGTCCAGCCACTTAACGCCGGCCTGTTTCAGACTCGACTGGGCAGGGCATCTCTGTTGGAAGCCGTTCGCCTGGAACACCACGGGCACGCGTACAGGAAACCGTCATGACACGTTCGGAGTCGTCTCCTAGCCCGCTCAAGTCCTATCCCAGCGTTGCGGCCGGAGCTGCCGGAAGTCGCGCCGGCCAGAAACACGAATGGGAAATTGCCATCGCGGGCGACCTGACGGACAAGCAGACAGAGTTGGCCACACAACTGCTGGAAGTTCCCCGCCGCAGCCGCGGGACGATCTTCTTCGATTCGTGCGGTGGACGTGCCTACGTCGGTCTGTCGTTGGCGAGTCTGATCCGGCTCCGCCGCTTAACGCCAGTGGGCGGCGCTGCCAGTGCATGTCCGTCCGCCGCGATCCTCCCCTTTGCCGCCTGCGAACGCCGGCTGGTGACACGGCATAGCACGCTGTTGTTCCATCCCGTCCGCTGGCAGAGCGAAGAAGATGTCCGCATGGAAGAGGCTGCCGAGTGGGCCCGCCACTTCCAGGTGCTCGAGCAGGACATCGACGGCTTGCTGGCCCGAAT
>CALJUK010000814.1 GCA_937975745.1 uncultured Planctomycetaceae bacterium
CGAACGATTACCTCGACTTGGGCGGTGACCCGCGAGTGACCGAGGCTGCTGCACTCGCTACGAGGCAATTCGGCAGTGGTGCTCGTGCCAGCGCGCTCGTCAGCGGTCGCGGGCCACTGCATGCTGAACTGGAACAGACGCTCGCCGAGTTCGAGGGAACGGAAGCCGCGATTCTGTTCCCATCCGGGTTTGCAGCCAATCTGGGGCTGCTCAATGCGGTCATGAGCCGTGGTGACCTGGTCTGCGCGGATCGCTTGAATCACGCCAGCCTGATTGACGGCTGCCGCAGCTCGGACGCGACATTTCGCGTATATCGTCACAATGAGCTCGATCGACTTGCACGAGTTCTGGAGACGACTCCCGCCCGGCGAAAATTCATCGTCTCGGACGGCGTCTTCAGCATGGATGGAGATTTGGCACCCCTCTCGGAATTATGCGACTTGGCGGAACGGCACGACGCGGCTGTCCTTGTCGATGAAGCCCACGGGACCGGAGTCTACGGAGAACATGGGCGCGGAGTGTCGGAACTCCAAGGTGTCGAGGACCGTGTCGCGGCCCGAATCGGCACGCTCAGCAAGGCGATTGGAGCCATCGGAGGGTTTGTCAGCGGTTCGACCGACCTGATCGAGTGGTTGTGGAACCGCGGTCGGACGCAGGTCTTCTCGACGGCGATACCCCCGTCTGCGTGTGCCGCTGCAATTGCTGCCCTGGGAATCATCCGAGCCGAGCCCGCACGGCGACACACATTGATGCAGCAAAGCGCACAATTGCGAGACGATCTTCTGACCCAGGGCTGGCGGCTCCCCGACGCGGTGGCTGGTCCGATTATCCCCGTGATTGTCGGTTCGGCAGCGGCAGCCGTCGCAGCCTCGGAACGGCTGCTGCAGGCAGGTTGCTTCGTCCCGGCGATTCGGCCGCCGACAGTCCCGCAGAATACCGCCCGGCTGCGGATTTCGCTAAGCTGCGCTCACCAGGACGCAGAGATTCACCGTTTGGTGACGGCACTACAGTCCCTGCCGTCTGAACTTCGCCAGAACCGACCCGCAGTGTAGGCCATTCGCGGCCGCAATCCCTTCCCAGGACGCGTTGATGCCCGTTCCCGATCGTATCCGGTCTCTCTATCCCTTCGAACCAAAGTCGTTGGATGTCGACGGTTTGAATTACAGCTATCTCGACGAAGGCGCTGGACGTCCGGTGTTGTTCGTGCACGGGAACCCCACTTGGAGCTTTGCCTGGCGAAAGTTTGTGCAAGCGCTCTCGCCGAAGTATCGTACTCTGGCGGTCGACCATATCGGTTGTGGATTGTCTGACAAACCACAGGACTACCCGTATACGCTGGACCGGCACATCCAGAATCTCTGCGAGTTCGTGGAACGCCTCGATCTGACGGGCATCACACTCATTGCCCATGACTGGGGAGGTGCCATCGGAATGGGTGCCGCAGGCCGGCTGTCGGAGCGGTTCGAACGCTTCGTGCTGATGAATACGGCAGCATTTCGCTCACAGCGGATTCCAGCTCGAATTGCCGCCTGCCGGATTCCGGTCTTCGGGCCGATCGGTGTCCGCGGTCTGAATCTGTTTTCCCGGATGGCGTTATCGATGGCCATCGCCCGACCAGTACGCATGACGCCAGATGTGGCGGCCGGCTACTTGGCGCCCTACGACAGTTGGGCCAATCGGGTGGCCGTCCTGCGCTTTGTGCAGGACATCCCACTGGCGGCCGGCCACCCCAGCTACGAGACGTTGTGCGATGTCGAAGCTGGGCTGGCGAAGTTTCAAAACGCGCCCGTGCTCCTGATTTGGGGAGAGCGGGACTGGTGCTTCACACTGGAGTTTTTCGAACGCTTCCGCGAGTTCTTCCCCGAGGCCGAAACACTCCGGCTGCCGGACGCCGGACATTACCTGTTCGAAGACGCCCCGGAAGACATCCTCCCGCGGTTGGGCCAGTTCCTCGCGGAGTGATTCTCCGTCACTCGCCGAGCAGCCCCTTGGCCAGTTTGTCGAGTGCTTCGCCTTCGATCTGGCGGACACGTTCGCGCGTCAGTCCCAGCGTCTCGCCGATGGTCTTGAGAGTCCGGGGCTCGGAATCGTCCAGGCCGAATCGCATTCTCAAAATGGTGGCCTCCCTGGGGTCCATCGTTTCCAGCATCCGGAACACGTGGGCCAGGTTGTCTGTCTCGACGAGTTCCTGTTCCGGTGCCTTCGTACGGTCGTCCGCGATCAACTCTCCCAGCGACCATCCTCCGTCGGACTGATCACTCTGCGGCGTCGAATTGTAGAGCTGAATGGCCTTTTTGACGATCTTCAGCTTTTTCTTGGGGAGCTGTAAATCGGCGGCCACCTCGTCGGCGGTCGGGGCTCGCTTCAACTCGTCCTGCAGCTTGGCTGTTGCTTTTCGCCATTTGGACAGAAGTTCGACCATGTACGCCGGAATGCGAATTGTCTTGGCGGAGTTGACGAGAGCCCGTTTGATGGACTGCTTGATCCAGTAGCTGGCGTAGGTCGAGAAGCGGGTATTCATTTCGGGGTCGAAACCTTCGACCGCCCGCATCAAGCCTAGGTTTCCTTCTTCGATCAGATCCTGTAGCGGCAGGCCTTTGCCGGTGTAGGCCCGAGCAATGTTCACGACCAGCCGGAGGTTGGCCCGGACCATGCGGTCTCGGGCTTCTCCATCCCCCTGCTCAATCCGGCGTGCTAACTCTTTTTCCTCACGGGCATTCAACAGCGCGGTTTCGTTGATCTCGCGGAGATAGGTCTCCAGCGGATTCTGAACAGCGCGAGAGGTCTGTCGACGTGTAGTTTTCTGCATGGATGTTATGCTTTGAGGACGTGACCCGAAGCGGCTGGTGTTCCTTGAACAGTCGGCGAGACATTCCGACTTGAAACGCATGCCTCGTCAATGCGACATGTCCACCAGACGCAATCCAGATCGTGACAACAGGGATGATGAACTCTCGTGGCATTTCAGTTTGCGATTGGCCGGCGAAGTTTCGATGACTCCGCTCCCAACGAACTGAATGCGTACAAAACCCGACGCAAAGCGAGGTGACCGGCTCCTTTGTCTGGTCACCGTCAAACATTCGCCCCGCATCTATGTCGACGTCCTGTCGAAGAATTTGCCATGTCTGGCGGGCTCCGCGGGCCTGGTAGGAGTTATCGGCGGGATTTGGACCGCTGCTGAAGAGCGACCGGCAGTGAAGCAGGAAAGGTGCGTTAACCGGGTCGGTGAGCGCAATAAAAACGGCCCTCCGGATTGTTCCGGAAGGCCGCTTTGTAATGGCGATGGGAATCGGTCAGGACGCCCCGGTAAACGGGTCGCCGCCGAGGCCTGAACTAGGCCGAAGTTTCCTCGTCTTCGGCAGAATCGGTCGCTTCGTCATTTGACTCGGCGACTGGTTCTTCGCTCGATTCGGCAGTGCCCCCTTCGGCGGCCTCAGCCTCTTCGGTTGTGGTTGGCATTGCAAACAGAGGAGCACCGGAGGCACCCGTGCCACCCCGCAGTTCTTGCCGCGAAGCGGCCGAGTTGACCGAGCCGTCGGCGTTGATCTCTGCTTCAGCTTCGGCAATCTCGTCGGAATCCATTCGCCGCGACAGACCGATCTTCCGATCGGCCGTATCGATTCGCAGAATGCGAACTTCGATCTGCTGGCCGACTTCGACGATGTCTTCTGGATTCTCCACCTTGTGGTCTGCCAGCTCAGAGATGTGCAGCAAACCTTCCAGTTCCGGCTCGAGTTCGACGAACACGCCGAAATTGGTGATCTTGGTGACGACACCATTGACGACCGTTCCCGGATGATACTTGTCGGGGATGGTTGTCTCCCAGGGGTCGCTCTGCAGTTGCTTCAAACCGAGGGCGATCCGTTTGCGGTTCTCGTCGACTGAGAGAACTTGGCATTCGATCTCGTCCCCTTTCTTCAGCATTTCGCTCGCGTGCGATATCTTCCGCGTCCAAGACATGTCGCTGACGTGCAGCAGGCCGTCGACACCTTCTTCCAACTCGACGAACGCGCCGTAGTTGGTAAGGTTTCGGACGGCTCCCTTGACCACCGATCCGGGCGGATACTTCTCGGCAACGCGGTCCCAGGGGTTGGCCTGGGTCTGTTTCATGCCAAGGGAGATTTCCTGCTTGTCCTTGTTGATGCCCAACACGACAACTTCGACTTCGTCGCCGATGTTGACCAGCTCGGTCGGATGGTTGATCCGCTTGGTCCAGGACATTTCGCTGATGTGCACCAGTCCTTCGATGCCGTCTTCCAGCTTAACGAAGGCACCATAGGACATGACGTTGACGACTTCCCCTTTGACGCGGGAGCCAACCGGGTACTTCTCTTCGACCTGATCCCACGGGCTGGGCGACTTCTGCTTCAGACCCAGGGCAATCTTCTCGCGTTCGCGATCGATGTTCAGGATCATCACTTCAATCGGCTGGTCGATCTTGACGACTTCCGACGGATGATTGATGCGGCCCCAGCTCATGTCGGTAATGTGCAGCAAACCGTCGATGCCGCCCAGGTCAACGAACGCGCCGAAGTCGGCGATGTTCTTGACGACACCCTTGCGGATTTCGCCTTCGACCAGCTTGTCCAGCAGGTCTCGCTTGAGGCGTTCGCGTTTTTCCTCGATCAACTTGCGCCGCGAAACGACAATGTTGCGTCGCGCTTCGTCGATCTTGAGAATCATGCACTCGATTTCCTGGCCGATGTAATTCGCGATATCCGACGGGCGGCGAATATCGACCTGGCTGGCCGGGAGGAACACGTTCACACCGATGTTGACGAGCAGCCCACCCTTGATCTTGCGGACGACCGTGCCCTTGACGATGTCACCTTCGGCGTGCTCATTGATGATCTTTTCCCACTCGCGGATGCGATCAGCTTTCCGCTTGGAGAGCATGATCAGACCGAACTCGTCTTCGACTTCTTCCAGGAGGACTTGCACTTCCTGTCCGGGCTCGGGCGCTTGGTGGTCGTCGTCCCATTCATCGATGGCGACGACACCTTCGCTCTTGTAGCCGATGTCGACCAGAACGTCGTCACCTTCGCCCCGCAACAC
>CALJUK010000815.1 GCA_937975745.1 uncultured Planctomycetaceae bacterium
GACAAGTCAACGATTCGGATACCCTGTCGGTAAAAATGGGGTGACGTAACTACGTTTCGGCACAGTGTGGACGACCGTGTGACCAAAAACCAGTCGAGTCAGCCACATCGTCGCGTGCAGTGAGCCTCTCAACGATTCACGGCGGCGGGCGGGTCAGGGAGTTGCGTCAACCAGTGCAGCAGAACTTGACCGACCTTCGCCAGACTTTCTCCCGAACAGTTTGCCGGAATATCTTTTGTCGTATGCCAATACGGATAGTCGAAGTCAATGAGATCGCATGTCGGTATGCCCGCCGTCTTGTTCAGCGGGATGTGGTCATCCTGGACTTCATGTTTGGTGCGAGGGATGAATTCGCGGACACCCACCTGACCGGCGGCATTCCAGATACTGCGAACGATCTGGGGGGCGAACTTCTGGCTGTTTTTCTCAATGTAGATGCCCAGGTTTCGATCGGCCACCATGTCCACCAGGACGCCATAGTGATACCGATGTCGGGGTGGATTCTCTCGGTATTGCTGTGAAAAATATTCCGATCCGAGGAAGTAGTCTCCGCGGTCCCCGTACACAAGTTCTTCTCCGTCGAAGAAGATGAAATCGACGCCAAAACGCGGGTTCAACTTCGGAAGCCAGTGTCCCAGTTCCAGCAACAGGGCGACACCGCTGCCACCATCGTTGGCACCAATGAACGTCCCTCGCCGGTGAAAGATGTCACGATCCGGATACGGTCGAGTGTCGTAATGGCAGGCGATCAGAATTCGCTCATTCCGGTCGGGATGCCAGGAGACGATCAGATTATTCATCCGGACAGGGGCTCCGCTGACGGGATCGACCGCGTCGAACGGCTGATAGGCAACTTGGGCTCCCATCTGGCTGAAGCGTTCCACCAGCAGGTGTTGCTGGGCCGCCATTCCGGCTGAACCACTCTTCCGTGGTCCGATGCGGCAGATTTGCAGCAGGTAGTTGTAGGCACGCTCCGCGTCCGGACGGAGTGGCTCGACTTTGGCGGGAGCCGAATCTCCCCAGGCCAGACGCGCGGAACCAGCGGACAGGGCACAGCAAACCAGACCACACCACAAACAGAACCACCGAGTCCATTGCTGTTTCTGTCGGATTGCGTCCGTCATTCGCTCGCCTTCACAATCGAAACGCGGTTTTCAAAGGGAGCCCAGTTCCCGCTGACATCCGCTGTGCAATACGGCAAACTGCGGGTGTGGGCCCAACCGATCGATTGCTTTGTATGCGGAATGACAGGTCAGAACAACCCGGAACCGACGGTGTCGCAGCCTGCACGGTCGTGGCGGGCTGACCGAGGCCGTGGCGAACAGCCTGCTTTCAGTTGGGTTGGCGATTGGCCGTCGCAACCGTCAGGTCGGCTTGCATCTGGGGAGTGCGAACGCAGCGGAAGCCGCAATGAAATGTCCCGGAACTCGGCTCGCCCTTCATCCGTGTCGACACCTTATAACCCAGACAATAGTTGTCACTGCACATGAACGATCCACCCCGCTGAACTCGTTTGACCAAGTGCGGCTCCTGCGGGTCAAAGCTGTCTCCCGGGCCGGGAGGATTGCGGCGGGGACTCGTCGCGTAGTAGTCCGGACGGTAATAGTCGGCACACCATTCCCACACGTTTCCCGACATGTCGTACAGGCCGTAGCCGTTCGGAGGAAATGCCGAAACCGGTGAAGTGAATCGGAAACCATCGAGAGTGAAATTCTCTTTGGGGAACTCCCCCTGCCAGATGTTCGTCTGCCATTGGCCGTCTGGTTTCAACTCGCTGCCCCACGGATAATCGGCCCCCTTCAGGCCTCCTCGTGCGGCATACTCCCATTCTGCTTCGGTGGGAAGGCGTTTGTTGGCCCACTTGCAGTAAGCCTGGACGTCTTCCCACGCGACATGCACCACCGGGTAGTTCATCCGCCTTTCAATTGACGAATTCTTCCCCTCGGGATGCCGCCAGTTTGCACCGGCCACATACTGCCAGACCTGATACGGCCACAAGGGGTGATCTTTGGAGAGTGTTTCGCGGTTAAAGTTCGGATTGTAGCAGATCGAGCCGGCCCCCAGATTCTCTTCGGGAATACTGGAGATGTCCTCAACCTGTCCAATGAAGTCCTCTCGCCGTGGTTGGCGTTCGGCCACAGTCACGTAGCCGGTTGCTTCGGTAAACTCCAGAAACTGCTGATTGGTCACTTCGGTCTGGTCCATCCAGAAGCCGTCCAGTGTGACTTCATGGACGGGAACTTCGTCCGCCTGCCCGGTCTCGCTTCCCATCTGGAAGACTCCCCCCGGAATCCAGACCATCCCCTGGGGGGCCTTCCCCGGCGCCTCAACAATGACGGGCCGGCTCGCGTCCGTCTCAGAAGGGTTGTCGACAGGATCGGTGACGGCCGTCTTCGCTGGTGCAGCGTTGATAGGTGGGTCGGTTTGAGCCGGAGGGTCGCCGCCGTTTCGGAAACGGCTTGTCGCCGCGAAGATGCTGGCGGCAATCGCGAATCCGATGATGATGTTGGCAATACGATAGCGAGATGACATGGTCGTCGCGATTTAAGTGGGATAACGGGGTGACCGTGGGAAGGAGACGCCGACACGATGCCGGTCTTGTTTAAACCGGGGCCATCGCCTGTTCGCGAAACCGTTGGGGATTCGCTCCTGCATTATTCCATGCGCCGCGGCTGAGGCCAACCGTGGATTTTCTGGGATGCGGAATTCCCGACGGATGTTCCCCCCCTGAAATGCGCCCCTTGGAGTTCGCATTCGGCAAGTTCTTGCCGCCAAGATGGTCAGGAAACGTGCGCAAGAAAAACGGTTCGACGGTTTTCAACGCCGCGGATGTCCGACTATGAGGAACCGTGCCTTCTACGGGATGCGACTGCCCGGCAACCGCCATCGAACTCGGCTTTCGCATATTCAGAACGAATCATTGGATAGGAAGAGGCTTCACCAATGCGCGTGTCTTGCCTGCTGGGATTGTCGCTGGCTTGCCTGTTGGCGGCTTGCACACAACCAGCATCTCCGACAGTCAGCGACTCATCTGACGCAGCCGCCACGGAAGCCGCGGCGCCCGAAGCAGCGACGACGGCCCAGCCGATCACGGGGGAGGCAGCCGCCGCTTCGGAAGACGGCTCCGCAGTTCCTGCGGCCGAGCAAGTTGCCAGTGACATAGACGCCGTCATTCTCGATTGGGACGGTGTCGAGAAGCACGTCGCCGCACAGAAGGGAAAGGTGGTCGTCCTCGATCTGTGGTCCACCGACTGCGTTCCCTGTCTGCGAGAGTTTCCTCACCTGGTTGAATTGCAAAAGAAGTATCCCGACGAAGTCGTCTGTATATCTGTCAGCCTGGACTATATCGGGTTGGAGGGGAAGCCGCCGGAGAGTTACCGACCGAAGGTGGTGAAATTCTTGCGAGAACAACAGGCGGAGATGTTCAACGTGATCTCCAGCGTCGATTCTGACCGATTATTCGGTAGGCTGGACCTCGGTTCAATTCCGGCGGTGTACATTTACGCGCCTGACGGGGGGCTGGCCAAGCGATTCGACGACGACGAAGGCCTGTATGGGCCCGAAGGCTTTACCTACAAAGATCAGATTTCGCCGTTTGTCGAAGAATTGTTGAAGGGAAACTGATTGGTCGCGCGAATTGGACGTCGGGCGAGGGGGCGGCCGTCACCATCGGTTCATCAATCCACGGAAGAGTCGACCTTTGCTTGATGCCGGTGCCCAATGCGATCACAGTGACCGCGATCAGGGGTCAGACACGGCGTCCCAATTGGCTGGAATGCCTGAGTCAACCAAGGGCGAGCCGGGTGGCGATCCCCCCGGAATACGGAAGCGTTTCATGCAGCAGGTTGAGTTGGATCCCGGAACAACGCCCAAGACCGTCCTGGCAGCTGACGCGGTGTGCCTGTCGAATGCTACCCCTGTGAACGCTGCTCCTGTGATTGCTGGCGCGGAAGCATCGGGTCGGACGTCGACTTCACCCCGTCGGTCGAGTCGCCGATATTCGCTGCGCTCGATCGTGAAACGCGTCCGCTGGTGGGCTCATCCGCGGAGATGGCTGCGAACGATTCTCAACCTGCAGGACAACGAGCATTCGATTGCACTGGGGACAGCCATCGGCGTCTTCATCGGAATGACGCCCACCGTCGGTATTCAAATGGTGATTGTTGTTGTCCTGGCGCTGTTGACTCGCCGATTGATCCAATTCAATCGGGCGGCCGCCCTCCTGGCTGTTTACATCTCCAACCCAGTGACGACGCTTCCCATTTACTGGTTTGACTATGAGGTAGGGACGATGTTCCTGCCACGAACGGTCACCCGTGAGCATTTCGAGCAAGTCTTCCGGTCGGACAGCCTTGGTCAGTGTTGGATATTGATGGGCGACTTGCTGCTGGAGGTGGGGACCCCCCTGTTTCTGGGGTCATTGTTGACCGGTGCCGTCGCCGCTGCGATTGCCTATCCGACGGTGCTATACTGCGTTCGGCTGGTTCGCTCGACTGCGGACCGGGCCAAATCGGCTCGTGCCGAGTAGCGGCTGGTTCCTGGGATGGAAATGCGTCCCGGTCTGCCAGCTGGCCGTTGCTTGTTCGTGTGGTGCATGGGAAGCTCCGTCATGTCTGCCTCGCTGTCGTCGACCGATTCCGATACCCCAATCGATTGCTTGTGCGCGGGGATTATCGTCGCAGACCATGTCTGTCGGCCGATCGATCATTTGCCGGCCGCAGGTGAGTTGGTTTTGACGGAACGGATGGAACTGACGACTGGCGGATGTGCCTCGAACGTGGCTGCCGACCTGGCAAAACTCAATCGTCGGGCGACGATCGTCGGGCGGGTTGGTGACGATATCTTCGGCCGGTTTGTCCGCGAATCGCTCGAATCCGCCGGCGTGGACTGTTCGCAGATCGAAGTGTCCACGACAGCCGAGACCAGCGGCACGCTGATCATCAATGTCGCCGGGCAGGATCGCCGATTCGTCCACGCCGTGGGAGCCAATGCGGAGTTTGCCGGGGAAAGTGTCACACGAGAGCTGGTTGGCCGGTCGCGGGTGGTGTATCTCGG
>CALJUK010000816.1 GCA_937975745.1 uncultured Planctomycetaceae bacterium
AGTCGCTTCCAATCGACGTCATGCAGCGGATGCGACAACCGCCCCCCAGCCAACCACGGACGGGGCGCAACAAGCGGTAGGTGTTGTGGCTGTCAGCGGCAACGAGAAACCAGACAAAAGCGTCAAGGCAGAGTCACAGCGGCAGGCCGGCTCGGAAGTCGAATTGGAATCGGAAGGAAGGACCGAATCGCAGGAGAAGGGGACGTCGGGTCTGAAAACCGATTTCGCCGCCAAGGCTGATTCGCAGGCAAAGTCTGACCTGAACGCGAAGACTGATTCAGATGCAAAGTCGGGCGACTTGGCGAAGCAGGTTCGCCGGGAACAAATCACAGGGCCAGCCTCACCGACGGTGCAGGTTTCTGCGCAGCACGTCGACGAGGCCCAGAAGCCACGGACGTCCAGGCCGGACGGCAACGTGAATCCGGATTCTGGCTCGAAACAGCCCGAGCAAGTCGCCTCCGGGACCTCCTTGAGGCGAGATGTTTCTGTTGCCCGTGACGAGAAATCGAAAACAGCGTCTCAGACACGGGTCGACGCGGCCCACGACGACACTGCGACAGTCGGACCACGTCCGGTAACGCTACAGCCTCAAGGGGTGTCGACAACGGCCAATTCAGATCCTCTGGCCCAACTTCCCAGTGACACGGGGGGCACGCCGTCGGCGCGCGCCAGTCACGAGGCGACACAACGCAGAGAGGTGACGATGACGACGGACGGGACTTCCGCCGGGGGCGAGCCGGCAGGGAGTTCTCACAGGGGGGCCGCGGGATCGACGGCAGGCAGCACCATGTCGAGCCCGAGTGGGACAAACTCCTCCCCTCTGGATCCTCGCGTGGATGTCGATCGACTGGCCCAGACGGTTCGTATCGCTGGCGAGAGTCGGCAGACGATGTCTGTTCGACTGAACCCAGGTCACCTGGGCACGATGCAGATCGACGTGTCAGTTGAGCATGGAGTGGCAACGGCGCGTTTGCAGGTGGAATCGTTGGAAACACATCGCATTATCACGGACGGGCTGGATCGTCTGCGAGAATCACTCTCTCGAGCGGGAGCCCACGTGGAACGCGTCGAAGTGACTGTCGTCAAGTCGACGATGCAGCACGAAGCTGGTGGACGATTCGACGGCAATCCCTCAGATGGACAACCGCATTCGAACGGTGAAGGTTTCCAGGACCGGGGGGAATCGACAGACCATGGACACACACCGGATCAGCCGCGACTGTCCGAGGTGGAAGAGCGAACAGCGGCGAAGCCCAAACCCGTGTACCGGCGGGCGAATGGATTGGAACAGATCGATATCCAGGTGTGACGAGACACGACAAGACAATGGCGAGGCTGCGCTTCAGCGGCGATTTCACAGTCGTGAATGGTTGAGGACGGCCTACAACGAGACTCGCGTTGGTTGCAAACCAGCGCAGCGGAGATGAAGTATGAGCGTCATCGCGACAGGTTCGGCCGGCAGTACCACCCCGACAAGTGGCCCGCAGGTGACAAAACCGAAGGGTATCGGCGGACTGACCGCAGACGACTTCATGAAGCTACTGATTGCGCAACTGAAGTCTCAAGACCCGACGGACCCGATGAAGAACGAGGATTTGCTCAATCAGGTGTCGACGATGCGTGAACTGCAGGCCAACGTGGAACTGTCCGATACGCTGAAATCGATTTTGGGCGGACAGCAGCTGACGACGGCGGCAAGCATCATCGGGAAAAAAGTGAAGGGGACCGTCGAGGGGAGGGCCGTCTCTGGAATCGCGGACCGCGCCTTCATCACCGATGGGGTGGCGTACGTTGGTGTCGGTTCCAAGAGTATCGCGCTGAAGGACCTGCTGAGCGTGAGCGAGCCCGGGCTGGCACCAGCCGGCGATCCGTCGAATGGTGATTCGACCGATACTGCCGAATAAATCGGCAGAACAAAAAGTAGGGATTGTTCCGCTTTTAGCCGATAGATGATTCTAGTGAAAGCTGCGCGAGCCGTTGCGCAGCGCCGCCTTGGGCGAGCGCTCAGCGTGGGGGACGGCTTGAGTTTCGGGTGTTATCGAACGCGGGAGGGTGTGCAATGGGGCTTAATTCCGCGATGAATACGTCGCTGAATGGCTTAGCGCTCAGCGAAAAAGCCATCGACGTACTGGGAAACAATATTTCCAACGCCGGGACGAACGGATTCAAAGCGTCGAATGTGCTCTTTACGACACAGCTCGTTCGCACGCTGTCATCGGGTGCCGGCTCGGACGTGGCGCAGGGAGGGACCAGCGGCGGAACCAACCCCACACAGGTCGGACTTGGTGCCACGCTGTCCACGATCAAGAAGGACTTCTCGCAGGGAAGTATTACCAGCAGTAGTAACGCGACCGATCTGGCCATTCAGGGAGACGGATTCTTCATTCTGAACGGGTCGGACGGGAAATACTTCACTCGCAATGGAAACTTCTCGCTCAATGGTGACAACATGTTGGTCACCGAGTCTGGAATGCTGTTGCAGGGTTTTCCGGTCGGTGAGGCCGGCGAGATCAATCGGCAGGCGAGTCTGACGAATGTCGAGATTCCATTGGGAGTGCTGGCCCGGGCGCAGCAAACGTCGAAGGTGGCGATTGGTGGTGCCGTGCGGTCTTCCGGAACGATTGCGACTCAAGGCTCGCTGTTGACGAGCGCTGCCATGGTCGACGGAGGTGGGGCGGCCGTCACGGATACGACCTTGCTGACGGATGTTCGCCTGGCGAGTGCGCCGGCGACGACGTTGTTCAGTTTGGGGGCCAAGCTGGAGTTCGAGCCGAACGTGGGAGGCCGGATTCTGGGCCTTCCGGGCGACCCGCCACTTGTGACGGCGACGACAACAGTTGGCGATCTGACGTCCTACATGTCGGACACTCTGGCAATTAACGGCTCGGCAGACGTGTTAGTCGATCCGGGTAGCGGCTTGGATGTCGGCGTTGCTTTGGTTGGTGGTCAGATTCGAGTTGTCGGAAATCGCGGAACAGTCAACGACATCACGATTACCGGAGATCATCTGACGGCCAATGCGGTCGGCGTCAATCTCGGATTTCAGAAGACGCAGACTGCCGACGGTGAAAGTACGCTGACAGATTTTGTTGCCTACGATTCGCTGGGCGAGAAAGTGCCAGTCACGGTGAGTATGTATCTGGAATCGCAAGATTCCAACGTTTCGACCTTTCGCTATCTGATCGCTTCGAAGGACGAGTTTGGAGTCAATCAGGGCGTCTCTTCTGGGACGGTGAGTTTTGGTAGTGGAGGCCAGGTGGTGGCCTCCAGCTCTGAGCCCTTTGGCATTCCGCGCGATGGTGAAGGTGTTGTGACACCGATGGAATTCTCGTTGAATTTCGACTCCATGGCCGGAACGGCACCTGCCGAAGCCGGCAATGCGATTCGATTGGTCCGGCAGGATGGAGCCCCTCCCGGAGCACTGTCGAGTTTTGTGATCGACGATACGGGGCTGATTAATGGCCAGTTCAGCAACGGCTTGATTGCTCCTCTGGGGCAAGTGGCCTTGGCACGGTTTCCCAATACACAGGGGCTGATTGAGGCGGGAGCCGCGAGCTACACCGTCAGCGCCAGCTCAGGCGAGCCGATCGTCGATACGGCGGGAAATCTCGGACTGGGCAATATTCAAGCCGGTGCGATTGAACTGTCCAACACGGACATTGGACGTAATCTGGTGGACCTGATCATGTATTCCACCAATTATCGAGGTAATGCTCGAATCATCAGTTCCATCCAGCAGTTGGTGAACGAGTTGCTCGTCATCGGACGTTGAGCTGCAGAGGACGCTGCCGATTCGGTTCGGCGGACGATTCGTCGCTGTCGCTCCGAATTGTGCCGCATACCGAAGGCGGTCGAGGGATATCTTGCTGGGACGGCGAAATGATCAAACTCACGCGACTGAACGGCGAAGAGTTCGTCGTGAATGCCGACTTAATTCGATTTGTGGAAAGTCGTCCGGACACCTATGTGACCCTCACGACAGAGGACCGCTTCATTGTTCGCGAAGCAGCTGGCGAAGTTGTGAAGCGGGCGGTCGCCTACGCGCAGTTGGTACGGTCCACACCCGTGTAATCCAATTCACGAAGCGAATCGACAACGGGGCGAGGCCGGCCTGTCGTTGGACCGCGATGTGGCGAGGACGGACAGACGTAGGTAAGGTTCGGTGGCGAAACCGGCGAAAAGGGCATCAGGCCGAGTGACCAAAGCACAGGAATCGCGGGGACCATGGATAAGGCGACAATCGGTGGCTTGGGAATGGGGATGTTCTTGCTGGTCCTCTCGGTCCTGATTGCACCGGGAGCGTCCTTCAGTGCGTTCATCGACTACCCGTCGGCAGCGGTTGTGGTCGGAGGTGCTATCTCGGCCCTGGCCATTGCGTATCCCCTTGGCTCGCTGTTTCTGATTCCCAAGGTGACCCGCAAAATTTTTCAGCCGAAGGTGCAAGAGCTCGGGCCGGTCATCACTCAACTGGTGTCTTTCGCTGAAACAGCGCGCCGAGACGGAATTCTGGCGTTGGAACGGATGACGGAGGACATTGAGGATCCGTTCATTCTGCTGGGCATTCAAATGGCCGTCGATGGAACCGACGCCGAGTTGATGGAGCGGATTTTGCAGTCCGAGATCGACGCGGTGGCCGCGCGCCATCGTATCGGCAAGGGCTTGATGGAAACCATGGGCCGGTACGCTCCGGCCTTCGGGATGATCGGCACGTTGATGGGCCTGATCATCATGTTGGGAAACATGGACAACCCCGATGCCATTGGTCCGGGTATGGCGGTCGCGTTGATCACGACGTTGTACGGTGCCGTCGTCTCTAACCTGTTCTGCCTTCCGTTTGCCGACAAGCTGGGATTCTACAGCCGGCAGGAAATGCAGGTTCGAGAAGTCATTCTGCGGGGAATTCTCTCCATTCAGGAAGGGGACAACCCGCGTGTTCTGGAGCAGAAACTGAAGACCTACTTGCCGATGAACCAACGCGAGGCCGTCGGTAAGGCTGCCTGAGAGGCCGCACTGAGAACGTTCGAACTGAGAACGTTCGAAACTGAGGCCCTCTTGCAAACGTCGTGAACGGACGGGAAGAAAACGCGATGGCCGCCCCTCCTGAAGAAGCTCCTCCTGGCGTTCCAGAGTGGGTCGTCACCTATGGCGATATGATGTCGCTGTTGCTGACGTTCTTCATCATGCTGGTCTCGATGAGCCAGCTCAAGGACGATAGCGGCAAGACTCGGGCGATGATGGATGCGATTCGGCAGTCCTTTGGACCTGCGATGGGGCGGGCAGGAGCCCCCGGGACGTCTCTGCAGTGGACGAGCGCAGACAATAAGCTGTTTTTTGAGGGAGGCCGAAACGAAGGCGGAACGAAACGAACCAGCCGAGACTCGAAGGGGAGGGCGGGGGCATTCAACACCGTCAGCCGCATCAACCATGGGACCGTTGTGACCATGGGCGGACCGAGTCTGTTCGAGCGGTTCTCCGCCGAATTGACCGATGCGGCCAAAGCAAATCTGGAAGTCATTGCCGAGGTTCTGTCGAGCAAACCGAACCGGCTGGTGGTCCGAGGGCATGCGACACCCGAGCCCCTTCCACATGGAAGCCAATACCGCGACCAGCTGGATCTGTCCTTTGCGCGGGCCCACGCCGCATCTGAGTTTCTGAGCAGATCTCGAATTCCCTCGTACCGGCTGGTCGTTTCCGCCGCCGGTGACAGTGAGCCCCGGATGCTCAGCCGGGAGCCGGAAGCCCAGCGGCGGAATCGTCGGGTTGACGTATTCCTGATAGATTCGTATATAAGCCGCCCGGATGCGGGTGCCGTTGACGGCGGACCGCAGTAGACGGGTTGTCCCGGTACGGTCTGTCCCTGGACGGTCGGACGGACGAATTCCACTCCGGCCGAATTGGGGTCTTCCGCATTTTGCGGAAGGGGCCAACCGAGTCTGTCTTCTGCGTTGCGGCCTGTCGGGACATTCCGGATCCAATTCCCGGGCGGGATCAGACGCTGGCGCTGAAACGTCCAGGAGAGTCAAGCAGACCATGATTTTGCGCTGCTCGGACTGTCATTTCGACGGTCGGGCGCTTGATTGCGGTAGAACGTCCCTTCGGCGGAGCCCGTCGTGACGCCCTGCAATTTGGGACGCCCTGTTATGCGGGACGCCCTGCAGTCCGGACTGTGATCACTCAGCCGACCGGTACTCGACCATCAAGGAGGATGGGAGCTTGGTAACCGACAGTGCCCCTGAAACGGCAGCCAATTCAACCGATGGGCCCGCCGCGTCGCGTGGTGGCGTGTTGAAGATCGCCGTCATTATTGTCGCGATCACCCTGGTGGAAGCTGTTGCCTTCTATCTGTTTCTGGGACCCGGTGCGGCGACACCATTGCCCGAGGACGGCGATGCGACTTCTGCGGTCGAACTGGCGTCACAGCCCGGTGATGATTCGGTCGAATGCGCCATCGACTCCTTCAACTGTACCAACAACCGCGCCGATCCCGGTTCGGTGATTCACGTCTCCTTTAAGGCTGTTGCGCTGGTCTCTCCCAAGAACCTGGAGAGCTTCGACCTGGCTGCGAACAAGGACAACAAAGCCCGTGTTCGTCAGGCGATCGTGAAAGTCGTTCGCAGTTCCGGTTTAGAAGAACTCAACGACCCGAACCTCAGCACAATCAAACGGCTGATTCGGGAAGAAGTCAACAAGATCCTCCGCAAGAGTTACGTCATCGAGATCGTCATTCTGGAATTCACCACGATGGAGCAGTAATCGACCTGCCAAATGACTCGCCGCAACGCTGGCAAGACTGAATGCGAGGTACGCCGTGGCAGAACAGAACGAACCCCCTGCGTCTGACGACAGCGGAAATGATGGCGACAACCTCGCGGGAGGTCGAACCCAGGCCGAACAGCAACCTGCCGAAGCGACTGGTTCATCGCCCGAAGAACAAGCAACAAACGAGAACTCAAACAAGATGACTGACCTTGGACCGGACGATGAGTTGCTCGACGCGACGCAGATCGAAAATCTGTTGCAGTCGGAAACTCCCGCCACGAGCGAGGCCGAGCTGGACTCGCTGTCGGCCGAAGATCTCCTGCAGCAGGCCGAATCGGATTTGGCGCGAGCCGTTGCACCAGAGATGGGAGACGAATTCTTCGGTGGACGTGGAGAACCGGCAGCCGGACAGATGCCGTTTCAATTCGAAGAATTCGAGTCATCCGATTCCAGCGAGCAGCCCGTCATGCCGCTCGATGCGCTCCAGGATGTCGAACTGGACCTGCGAATCGAAGTCGGACGAGCACGCTTGTTGATCGACGAAGTTGTGCGGCTGAAGGCTGGCTCGGTTGTCCCGCTGGATAAGCTGGCAGGGGACCCGGTCGACATCCTTGTCAACGGTCGGCTTGTCGCACGGGGAGAGGTCCTGGTTCTCAACGATAATTTTTGCGTTCGCGTCGCGGAAATTCTGACTCCGGACTCTTGAGAGGCGGACGCAACCGGTGGACACGCCACGCGACCGCAGTCGCTACTTGAGGCCGCATCCGACTCCGCACGGGCACGGAAGCGGGTGGGGAGAACGGATCATGTTCGCAAACGGCGCGTCGCTTCAAACGGGAATCCTCGCCGCATTCTGGCTCGGTCTGGGGATGCTCTGCTTCAACGTCGGCAATGGTGAACTGCTGGCACAGACCCGGTTTTCCGCCGAACCCTTTCAGTCAGAGGTCGGCAATCCGGCCTTCCCGGAGCGCTCTCTGGTCAGCGAAACGCAAACTCTCAGTGGGGCGCGTACCAACGTGGTTTCGACCGAGTCGACACTGGCACGACCCGCCACGTCGACACTGACGAGTGACCGCTCGCAGCAGTCGCCACCGTCCACCTCGGCTGTCGCATTGACACGTCCTGAACGGGCCAGTCGGAAAATCTCGCTTCCCGGTGATGAGCCATCTGGTAACGGGAAGGCGAAGTCCGTTTCACTGGTTTCGACTTGGACAATCGTGGTTCTTCTTCTGATTGGTTCCGCGGTGTTGGCCTTCGTCCTGCGTTTCTTGCGAAAGCACGGAGTGGTCGGGGGGGCAACGCGTTCCAACGACGGATTACAGGTCCGCGGCCGACGACAACTCGACACCAGGCAGAGTATTCAACTGGTCCGCGTGGGACGGCGAGTTTTGGTCCTGGGGGCTTCGATCGACGGGCTGCGAACTCTGGCCGAAGTGACGGACCCGGTCGAGGTCGATTATCTGTCGGGACTCTGCCGCCCGCTGGGGGACTCTCCACCGGAAAGCAATCTGGACTTCCTCGGCCTGTTGACGCGGATGACTTCTGGCAACGCAGACCGGAAAGTCTCACCGCCCGCCGACACGCCTGCCGGATCGGGGGCCGAGCGGTATTCCGCAGATCGGTTATTAGACGAATCGGACCACGAGACTCACTTCGTCGGTGCAACCCACGCCCAGATTGGATCCGCGGAAGATCGCCTCCAGCCGCAACCAAGCAGCTGGAACGCATTCGCAGGACGGGGCGGGGAGGAGCCGAATGGCTGATCGGCCAATCTGCATTCCGACGCAATCGATCCCTCCGGTGAGTGCGCGACGGTCTCAACGAAGTCTTGCGTCTCGCAGACCGCTGGCGGGGTTTCTGTTGGTCGGCTGTCTGCTGACACTGCATGCCGACAACG
The DNA here is from genome assembly GCA_937975745.1 of uncultured Planctomycetaceae bacterium. Taxonomy (GTDB): domain Bacteria; phylum Planctomycetota; class Planctomycetia; order Planctomycetales; family Planctomycetaceae; genus CALJUK01. The sequence continues at coordinate 8,657 of CALJUK010000816.1, forward strand.
CGAGCGGGCAGAGTGTCTCGGCAAATCCTTCGCTGACCACACCCACGGGCGTCACAACTCTCTCCGCAGAGATTGATCCCGCCGGTAGCGACACAGCGGAGTCGTCCGCGTCGCCGCTCGAAACATCTCTCAATCCGGCTGGCACTCTGGAGAACATGCTCTCCCCCAGCGGGTTGTCCAGCACGCTGCAGATCATGCTGGCATTGACGGTGATCAGCTTGGCACCGTCGATTTTGATTATGACCACCTGCTTCATTCGTTTTATCATTGTGTTGGGACTGCTGAGGCAGGCTCTCGGCACACAACAACTTCCCCCCAACCAGGTCATCATTTCGCTCTGTTTATTCCTGACGTTCATGGTCATGGCACCGGTCTGGGGACGGTCCTATCGTGAGGGAATTCAACCTTACACGTCACCACCGGCTGGTGAAGCGGCCATTCCGCCAACAGAGGCTTTAGAGCGGACGATTCGACCGGTTCGACAGTTCATGGTCGATCAGATTGAACGGACCGGGAATAGCGACGCAGTCTGGATGTTTCTCGACTACCAGCAGGCATCCGCCAACTCTCAGGCTGAGTTTGAGGTTCCGGATACCTACGACGACGTCCCGTTGTCGGTTCTGCTTCCGTCCTTCATGCTTAGCGAGGTGAAAACAGCATTTCTGATCGGTTTTCAGCTTTACCTGCCGTTTGTCATCATCGACATCGTGATCTCGTCCGTGCTGATCAGCATGGGCATGATGATGCTCCCTCCCGTCCTGATCTCGCTTCCGTTCAAACTTCTCCTGTTTGTGTTGATTGATGGCTGGTTTCTAACGGTCGGCATGCTGCTGGAGAGCATGCAGCCGTTCCAATGACCCGAGCCCTTCGCTGGACTCGGAACGACGACCGAGATTTGAATTCGTACGGACGCTTCATGGATTGTTGGTTCCCTCGGGATACTGTCAGATGACTGTCGAGACCGCTCTGGAACTTGGACGCACGGCGATTCTGCTCTCGCTGATCATCGGCTCGCCCGTTCTCATTGTGGCCGCTGCCGTCGGACTCGTTATCAGCATTCTGCAAGCACTCACGCAAGTGCAGGATCAGACGGTCAGCCAAGTTCCTAAATTAATTGCGATGTTTCTGGTGACGCTGTTCGTTCTCCCCTGGATGATTAACAAGATGGTCGAATACTCGGTCGACCTGATCCGCGACATTCCCTCGACACTGTGATCATGCCGAGGAGACTTTTTAAGGCGAGCCTGCGGCGTGAATGACCTGGTCGAACGCCTGGCGCATGATTCGCTCGTGCAATGGACCGCTCGACAGTTGGTCGAAGCGGCATGGCTGGAGTTCTACGTCTTCGTCCTGGTCTTCGTCCGCGTGAGCGGGCTGATGATCATCGGGCCATTGTTCGGCCAGGCTCTCGTACCCGCTCAGGTTCGTTTCCTGTTGATCTTCTCGGTCGCTCTGTTGGTGACGCCCATTCTGGGGCTGCAACAGCGGCAGGCTGCCGTCGGTTGGGATCAGAATCGAGACGGCAGAATCAGTGTCGAGGAAGTCCCCGGACATCTGACCGAAGAGTTCGAGTCGATGCTCGCCAGCCGTGGAAGACTAGCCAACGGGACAATCTCCCCGGCCGAGTTCTCCGTGGCCCTGCGTCAGCCTGCGTCTGTTCTCGAACTGATGCAGGTCATTGTGCTGGAATTGCTCCTGGGCTTTGCTCTCGGGCTTGGTGTCTTCACGCTCCTCAGTGGCCTGCAGTTGGCAGCCCAGCTCATCGACCAGCAGGCAGGAGTGGCGTTGGGCGAAGTGTTCAATCCGGCATTGGATGTCGAGACGTCACACAATGGGCAAATTCTCTACATGCTCGGGATTGTTGTCCTCCTTTCTGCTCCCCCGCTAGGACTCCATTTGCAGATGATGTCCGCTCTGCTGGAGACCTTCCGCATCTTTCCGGTTGGCATGGCTGTTGTCGGGGAACCGACAATCGAGGTCCTCAGCGGGCTGGTGCACCAGTCGCTGGTCCTGGCCGTCCAGGTCGCGGCACCCATGCTGGCGACAATGTCGCTGGTGTCGTTGGCGTTGGGCTTCCTCGGACACAGCGTTCCCCAGGTGAATGTGTTGATGATTGGATTCTCTGTCCGCACGATCATCAGCATTCTGATTCTGGCACTCACCTTGTCCGGCGTTTCGGACGCATTGATCGAGCGGATTCCACAGGCCATCGCGGCCGTGCAAGGGAGCTTCAGCGCAAGTCTGTAACCGCTTCTCACCGGAACCATAGCAGCGACGTATGGCCGACGAACAGGGAGAAAAAACAGAACAACCCACCGAGCGCCGCCGCCGCGAGGCGCGCGCCAAGGGCAGCGTTGCGCGCAGCACGGAGTGGAATACGGCTCTGGCGATGCTGGCGGCCACGACCACCCTGGCGATGTTGGGGAAACCGCTCAGCGTCGACCTCGCACGCCTGATGCGAATGCATTTGGCCGGTCCAGCCTGGGTTGCCGTCGATCGAAACGCGATTCTGCATCACCTCTGGGAGATCACCGGAATGTTGGCCGGAAGTGTGCTGGCCATCATGCTGACGATGATGGCCACGGCCGTCCTGGTCAGCGTGGTGCAGATTGGACCAATGCTCACGG